>CAWUOF010000052.1:0-13277 GCA_963923765.1 uncultured bacterium
CACCTTTTTTCTATCCACCCAGAAAGGGAACCTAATAGAAAAATGTAAGATCAACTTCCAGTCGATTATCAAAACATGGCTATTTTCCTTCTCCCGCGAGGTTTAGATGAAAACATCCCACGATGTACCACAAGAAGTTGTGCAACAGGTGGCTGAATATTTCAGTATTTTGGGGGAACCAATGCGTTTGCGGATATTAAATTTGCTCCGCGATGAAGAAAAATGCGTCCAAGATTTAGTAGATGCGACCCAAACTAGTCAAGCCAATGTCTCGAAACACTTGAAAGTTATGCTACAAGCTGGTATTCTCAGCCGTCGCGCTGAAGGTACTTCTGCTTATTATCGGGTGAAAGATGATTTGATTTTTGATCTTTGTAGTTTGGTTTGCGATCGCCTCGCCAGCCGCATCGAACATCAAGCCCGTCAATTTCGTGATTTTAATTTAGCTGGCAAACGCTAAAACTACCAATATTTTTTTCCTTATTAAAAACCAGACTGTCTGCTAGACTAGCTGGAATTTTTTTATATCTTGACAAAAACCAATAGATATGATAAAGAAGAAAAACTTGTTAAGAAATCAGGTTTAAATCAAAAAATTAGAAAAATTAAGTTTTTGCTATTATTTATGAGTACTATTATCTATGAGTAATTTAATAATTTTTTTCTAAAATAAACATAAATAAATTTGAATGATGAAATTATCTACAAAATTTATATTAATTTTGACTGCGATATTCAGTCTTAGTGCAGTTATATATTGGTATGTTTTTATAGCTGGCGCACCGCAAATAGATGCACCATCACCAGTAGTAAATACAGGTTTAAGTTTTGAAATTAAAACTTTTAATAGTACTACTATGGGTGAACAACGTAGTTATGGTTTAATATTACCGCCAGGATATAATCAAAGCTCAGAAAAACAACGCCGCTATCCAGTAATTTTTTTACTGCATGGAGGACATGGCAGAGTTAATGATTATGATAAAAAAGCCAGAATTACTGCTGTTTTGCAGAAGCTTTATCAACAAGGAAAATTACCACCTGCAATTATTATCACGCCAGATGGTAATGATAAACGCGGCACTAGCCCATTTTGGGATTCAGAATATTTTGATGGTCCTAACGGTAAGGTAGCTACTTTAATAGGCTCGGAATTAGTAAAAGAGATAAAGTCTCAATATCGCACATTAAATAATCCTCAATTTTGGGCGATCGGTGGATTATCTTCTGGCGGTTGGGGGGCATTTAATATTGGTTTGCGTTATCTAAATAACTTTAATGTTTTCTTTAGTCACACTGGATATTTTACTCATCCTAGCGGTGCAGCTAATAGCCCTCAAATATTTATTCAAGACTTACCCCCAGGAGATCGTCAACGTTTGCGTATATATCTGGATGCAGGCGAAGGAGATAATAAATATTTGGATGCTACTAGGGAATTTCATAAAATTCTCGATCGAGTAGGTATTGCTAATGAATTCCACGTTTTTCCTGGTGGACATGGCATTGCCGGAGAAAATGTTGGTTGGAATTACTGGCATAAACATTTATCAGATTCATTAACTTATGTAGGAACCCAGTTTAAAAATGCAGAAAAATCCCAATTTTAATTTAATTATTACCATATAAGTTAGTTATTTGTTACTTAGTTAATCCAATAAAAATATCAAGGAAAATTATGCTATCTCGGCGTACTCAGATCGGGCTTTGGACAGCATCACTTTTAACAGGTTTAGTCGGTATAGTTAATTTATTATCTGCCGTATATCCTAGTTTTCCCGATCGAGTAGTGATGCTCAAACGGTTTTTCCCTTTTGAAATCCGGGCAAATGCCCATTTATTTTCTGCTTTAATTGGCTTTATTTTATTGACATTAGCAACCAATTTATTGCGGCGAAAACGCATCGCTTGGTTACTAACTATTACTTTATTAATTATTTCTATTATTAGTCATTTAATTAAAGGACTTGATTATGAAGAAAGTATGCTATCTGGCTTACTGCTTGTGCAATTATTGGTAATGAAAAATACTTTTACTGCTGAATCCGATCGACCCTCAATTACTCAGGGAGTACGGGTTTTTATTGGTGCTTTATTATTTACTTTAGCCTACGGAACAGCAGGTTTTTTTATTTTAGCAGGAAAATATCAAGTTAATTTTAATATTCCCGAAGCATTGTGGCAAACCCTAGCGATGTTTTTTTCAGCCGATAATGCTGGTTTACAACCAAAAAGTAAATACGGATACTTTTTTGCTAATTCGGTTTATATTGTCGGTTGTGTAACGGTAACTTATGGTTTATTAATGGTATTAAGACCCGTATTATTACGAGATACAGCTACCAACTATCAAAGACAAAAAGCGCGAGAAATTATTAACTCCTATGGCAAAACTTCTTTGGCAAGACTAGCATTATTAAGTGATAAATCTTATTATTTTAGTCCCTCTGGACGAAGTGTAGTTGCTTATGTGGCTAAAGGTAGAGCAGCTATAGCTTTGGGTTCTCCCATAGGACCAGCAGATGATCATCAGGAAGCGGTAATAGGGTTTAAATATTTTTGCGATCGTTATGACTGGTATGCAGCTTTTTATGAAGTTTTACCAGAAGATTTAGATATTTATCGTAACCAAGGTTTTCGAGTGTTAAAAATAGGTGAAGAAGCTATTATAAAATTAGCCAAATTTTCCTTGAAAGGAAAAGATAAACAAAACTTGAGAACTGCGGTAAACCGTTTTACCAAATCTGGTTATTATTTTCAACTGTATTCGCCCCCAATTCCCGAAGAATTATTTCCCGAACTTCGCCTTGTTAGTGATGATTGGTTACAGTCTATGAATGGGTCAGAAAAACAATTTTCGATCGGTTGGTTTCATGAAGTTTACCTCAAAGAATGTCAAATAGGAGTAGTTTATAACTCCGATAATAAAATAGTTGCCTTTGCTACTTTATTAGGAAATTATAACAAATCTGAAGTTACAGTAGATTTAATGCGTTATACTAAAGATACACCTAATGGTATAATGGAATACCTTTTTGTGAGTTTAATTCAACATTTCCAAAAATTAGAATATGAAGGGTTTAATTTTAGCTTATCTCCTTTAGCTGGGTTAGGCGATCGACCTGAATCTCCTCGCCTGGAAAAAGTGTTACGTTATTTATCACGACACCTCAATCAATTTTATAACTTTAAAGGCTTACACTTTTTCAAAGAAAAATTTCAACCCATCTGGGAACCCCGCTATTTAGTCTATCCTAGTTTAGTATCTCTCTCCGATGTGGTAGTGGGCTTAGTTCGGGCTGATTCCGGAGATAGATTATTAGATTACATTAAACCAGGTTCTTAGATTTCTTAACAAAATTAATTATAATTGCAATCTAAAAAAGTTAAAAATCGCAAATAATTAATTTAACTTTTAATTTTAAGAGATGTCTATTTACGCAATAGGGGATTTTGCAACAATTCTTTACAAAATAAAATAAAAAAAGCCTTCCTGATATCTCTAAGTAATAATAAAATCAATAAAGCAGATAATTGGTGTAATATATATAGACTAAATGCCCATCAGACATCTGTGCAACCAGCATCTACTAATTGCCATTCACTTTATTGCTGTAACGCTGTAAAAAGGTTCTAAATATGCCACTAGAGAGAATTAAAGAATTAATAGTTAGTGACGAAGATTTATTATTTGTCATCAACACAGAAATAGAATTAATACAAGATTTTTGTAGTCAAGAAAAATTACAAAATCTAGCTCCGATATTAAAAATCATAGATTCCAACAGTACTATGCAAATAGCCCCTTTAGGAGAAGGAGAATCATTTAATAAATCTACTGAACGTCGTCGAGTTTTACAAGAAATTGGCGCACATTTTCGTAGTCATTGGGGAAAAGAAGTATTTCCAGCGATCGTAATATTAACATCAGAAGCTTGGTTAAAAGCTTTTGAACAAGAAAAACCACCCCAAGAATATCACAGAGCACCTAGCGACTATCCGGATGCAATAGATACTATTGTTATACAAGCAATAACTTTAGTAAAATCTTCTCCAGAAGATGCAGAAGGAAAACCCAGGGCAGGAATGGGAGTATTAGAAATCAAAAAAAGGAAACCCTATATTCGCACCAAATCTTATATAGATCCTAGTGTTTTTCCGGTTTCGCCTAATAATACAGATTTACTGAATCATTTCTTTTTAGGGTGGTTTAAACAAGGATTAACAGAACAAAATTAATAAAGGTTAGTATCTAAACAGTAAAAAAGTTACAAGGAAAAATAGGGTGTGAAATTATGACTAAAAACCTGTTATTTTTAACCTCATTAATTTTCCTGACAAGTTTGATCAGTGCTTGCAGTAGAAATAATAATGATGATAAACTTCAGGTTGGGGTAGTATTGGGAGTGGGTGGGGAAAAGGATAAATCGTTTAATGAATACACCCTACAAGGAGCGCAAGAAGGCGCAAAAATCACTGGATTAGATTTTTCCTATATTAATTCTAATTCCATTAGTGATTTTGAAAAAAATATTGAAACCCAAATTTCTGAAGGTATAGATTTAGTAATTACTGTAGGGTTTTTGATGAGTGATGCTACGGCAGCGATGGCTAAAAAATACCCTAAAGTAAAATTTGTAATTATTGATAGTGCCTATCCTCCCAACAATGATGGTGTTGACCCCTATACCAAGGATTTAAAAAATGTTACTAGCTTAATGTTTGCGGAAGATCAAGCAGGATATCTAGCAGGAACTTTAGCAGCTTGTGTCAGTGAAACTAATAAAATAGCTACGGTTTCTGGGCAAGAAATACCGCCAGTAAAACGATTTGTTACTGGTTTTCAAAATGGGGCAAAAAAAGTTAATCCTAAAATAGTTACTTTAAATCAATATAGTTCAGATTTTAATGACCCTGTAACGGGTAAAAATGTTGGGAAAAATTTTATTACTCAAGGTGCAGATGTTATTTTTGGAGTTGGGGGAAATACAGGAAACGGAGGAATTTTAGCAGCAAAAGAAGCTGGAAAAAAAGCTATTGGTGTAGATGTAGATCAATATTATAGCTATCCAGAAGTAAAAGAAGCTTTAATTACCAGTGCAATTAAAAATATTGATATTGCTACTATTAAAGCTGTAAAAGATTTTGCGGCTGGACAATTAAAACCAGGAATTCAATTAGCAACAATTGAAAATGGCGGAGTAGGCCTTGCACCCTATCACGAATGGGATGCTAAAATTTCTCAAGCTTGCAAGGATAAGGTTAAAGAAGCGGAAAATGCAATTAAAATCAATCCGAATATAACAATGGAAAGTAAGTAAAGTTATGATATATGATTAAAAGTAATACAGTAAACAAAGAATTGATTATGGATCATAGCCCTATAGGGGCGTGTTTATACGAATAATAAATTTGCAATTTTGAAATATTCTGGTAAAATTTCTGAGATTTTTTATATGGTTGAAAAGCTTATGGAATATAGGCTGTATGTCAAACAGTAAAGTTTTGTTACAGTTATTGAAAAATTATATAGAGATTGTGAGAGTGAATGATAGGATTCCCTAAAATAACGTTCTAATGAGTTAATCCAATGGCAGAAACCCTCACTGGACAAACCCCTATATTTGGCGGCAGCACTGGTGGCTTGCTAACCAAGGCCGAATTAGAAGAAAAATACGCCATCACCTGGACTAGCACCAAAGAGCAAGTTTTTGAAATGCCAACTGGTGGCGCTGCCACTATGCGGCAAGGTGAAAACCTGCTATATCTTGCTCGTAAGGAACAATGTCTAGCTTTGGGTACCCAATTGCGAACAAAATTTAAGCCCAAAATTGACAATTACAAAATTTACCGGGTGTTTCCTAATGGTGATACCCAGTATTTACATCCCAGTGATGGTGTCTTCCCTGAAAAGGTTAACGAAGGTCGCGCTTACAATGGTAAGGTTGATCGCAATATTGGCAGCAACCCTGAACCTGTTACTCTCAAGTTCAGTGGTAAAAAGCCCTACGATGCCTAGAATGTATTTTAGTTCTCGGCTACTTTTAGATGTTTGCTAAAGGTTTTTGCCGAATAGTAACATTAACTTCAGTCTCGGATAGGTTTCTATTCCGGGACTGATGTTTTAAGTCGATCGCGATATTTTTTTAGATAAATTAATATAGTTACAATTTTTATTATTAATTAGAAATATAAATATATTTAAATTTAAGTTAATAATTTGAAATATAGTCATAATAAAAAATTCATAAAAAAACTATTTTTTCTCTTGCGTTTGTGTACTCTGTTTGTCAGCGCTTTTGTAGTTTAGCGAATTTTTATATATAGTTGTTAGCATTGGTGTAAGATATAACATTAAATGTACTAAAAATGCTTGTAAAGTAAAAATCGCACTTGTTGGCGATCGCCTATTACCTTAATTTTGTAGAATTATGATTTTTCCTGATTTTTCGCAATTTACTGAGTTAGCTAAAAAAGGTAATTTTGTTCCCGTCTATCAAGAATGGGTGGCAGATCTAGAAACTCCTGTTTCGGCGTGGTATAAAGTTTGTGCCGGACAACCCTACAGCTTTCTATTAGAATCGGTAGAAGGTGGCGAGAAAATTGGACGCTATAGTTTTTTAGGTTGCGATCCTTTATGGATTTTGGAAACTAAAGGAAATCGCACTACCAAAACTAATAAAGATGCTTCCCTAGAAATATTTACAGGAGAGCCTTTTACCATTTTAGCAAATTGTTTGGAATCTATTAAGCCAGTAAAATTAGCACAATTACCCCCAGGAGTAGGGGGTTTATTTGGTTTTTGGGGTTATGAATTAATTAACTGGATTGAACCCCGTGTACCTGTTTATCCGGGGGGAGAAACTGATTTACCAGATGGTTTATGGATGCAGGTAGATCAGTTGTTAATTTTCGATCAGGTAAAACGAAAAATTTGGGCGATCGCTTTTGCTGATTTGCGATCGCCAGATGTAAATTTAGCTGAAACTTATCAAAAAGCTTGCGATCGAGTTAGTCAACTGGTAAGTAAACTGCAATTACCTTTATCCAATAAAGATACATTTTTAGAGTGGACTACACCCGATGCTTTAATTGCCGCACCAGAATTAAACTATAGGAGTAATACTCCTGAAGAAAAATTCTGTAATAACGTTATCAAAGCTAAAGAATATATCAAAGCTGGTGATATTTTCCAAGTTGTACTTTCCCAAAGATTATCAACGGAATATAGCGGCGATCCTTTTGCTTTGTATCGTTCCCTCCGTTTAATTAATCCTTCCCCTTATATGGCTTATTTTAACTTCAATAACTGGCAGCTTATTGGCTCTAGCCCAGAAGTTATGGTAAAAGCAGAAGCCTTACCAACAGGGGAAAAATTAACCACTGTACGACCGATCGCAGGTACTCGTCGGCGTGGTAAAACTCCCCAAGAAGATGCTAATTTAGCGGCAGATTTATTACAAGATCCAAAAGAACTTGCCGAGCACGTTATGTTAGTAGATTTAGGTCGTAATGATTTAGGGCGAGTTTGTCGTAAAGGTACGGTAAAAGCTACTCATTTAAAAGTAATTGAGTATTATTCCCATGTAATGCATATTGTTAGTAATGTAGTGGGAGAGTTAGATAAAAATAAATCGGTTTGGGATTTACTCAAAGCTTGTTTTCCTGCCGGTACAGTTAGTGGTGCCCCCAAAATTCGGGCAATGGAAATAATTAACGAATTGGAATCTTGTCGCCGAGGTCCTTATTCTGGTGCCTACGGTTTTTACGATTTTGAAGGACAACTTAATACAGCTATTACTATTAGAACTATGATTGTAACTCCTGACAATAATGGTAAATATACTGTCAGTGTGCAAGCTGGTGCGGGTATTGTTGCTGATTCAGTGCCGGAAAAAGAGTATGAGGAAACGATTAATAAAGCTAAGGGGTTGTTAGAAGCAATTCGTTGTTTAGGTAATAGCTAATGGGCAAAAAATAATGGTTAATTAGTGATAATAATTAATCATCAATAATTTGTGGAAAACCTGGATTTTTAAACCCTCTCCTATGCGATCTGATAAATCAGGAGAGGGAAAATAAGTATAAAATATATAAACTATATAATTTTCCTAATAAAATATCAAAATATCAGACTACGGAAAAATCAATTTTCCTAAATGAGGAGATAAACATTAAATAATCAGGATTAGTCATAAATTCTTGATATTTTATTAATAAAAAATAATTGTTTTTAGTTTTTAGATAGATATTTATTATATATTATTTACCTGCTGGGGAACTATAGGCTACGAATATTAGACAATAAACTGGGAAAATGTCCGGCTATTATTGTGGTCATGGCAATTTAGGAGATAGGATATGATGTATAGACTGAAAATAGGCATAATCATTTTAGTTATAACTTTTGGTCTGGGTGGGATGCCTTTGGCTATACGCGCCGAGGAATTGCCTAAACCTGCTATTCAACAAAAGTTTATCGATTTTTATGGGCAGGGTTTGGAAAAGTTTAAGGGAAAAAACTATCAGGAAGCAGTGGGAAAATTTACTAAGGCGATCGAGGCTAACCCTACTGGTGAATTAGCCTATTATTTCCGAGGTATATCGCGGTCTTATTTAACAGATAACCAAGGCGCTATTCAGGATTTTGATCGAGTTTTAGAAATTAATCCTAGTTTTAGTTTAGTGTATTATTTCCGAGGTTTAGCATATATAGAAACAGGAAACAAAAAACCAGCTATTTCTGATTTACAAAACGCTGCTAATTTCTATAAACAACAGGGGGATATAGAAACCTATACGGCAATTATGGAAAAAATTAAAAGCTTACAATAGTTGGTGGATATGGACGATCGCCTTGATTGGCTCAAAGTGAAAATACCTAAAGTGCGATCGTCTGTTTGCTCTGTAGATAATCATTAACTATACTCAGGGAAAATAATTTAATTTTACGAGTGTTAACATATTTGATGATTTGGTAGCTATAGCAAAATAGCCGATCGCATTTGTCATAATGGCTATTAAATTTAATATGTAAATATTTTAGAATAAATTATAATAAATATTACGTAAGTTAAAATGCTTATACTGGATTTTCCCTAATATATTGGCAAAAATTCCACACAATTTTATTAGGGGTTATGCAAATTTTAATAAAAACCCATGCCCTGCATAAATATGTTTCTCAACCAAACAATAAAACTAGGGGATAGAGGAATTAAAGAAATGTAACAAAATATATTTTTTATAGCATTTGCCAAACCCATTAAAATCAAGACTGTTGCAGCGAACCACTAGGCTATAGTGGTTTTCTGTTAGCCTGTTTGCTAGATAATCATAAAATACCTAAAATGCTAATATATACCATATAGATAGATAAAAATATATAAAAAATTTGGCTCATTCAATCTAAATTCATATTATTTCTGCCAATATTCTGCCTTTTGTACCCTGATATGGGTAATAATTAAAGTTTTAATTAGGTGTTTCTGAAATGGGGGATAATATATGATAATTTAATTAAATATTGCATTTTTCAAAACAAAAATATAGGTAATAAATTAGTTGTTTATAATTTGAAAAATTAGCAAAAATAATACAGAAAAACTCTAAGTTTGCACAATTACCAAAATTTTCCCATTATTAATAGTTAATACAAAAAATAATAACCATGAATCAACAAAATAAAGTGGCAAAAATCCAAAAAACTCAACTGGTGAAATGTCCAACAGGTATTCAAGGACTCGATGAAATTACTTATGGCGGATTACCCCAAGGACGCCCCACTTTGATTTGTGGCAAAACGGGTTGTGGGAAAACTCTAATGGCAATGGAGTTTCTAATTAGGGGTGCCCTGGAATATAATGAACCAGGGGTGTTTATGTGTTTTGAAGAATCAGTTGAGGAACTGGTACAAAATGTTGCTTCTCTTGGTTGGGATTTAAAGGCTTTAATCAGTGATGGCAAAATAACAATCGATCATGTACAATTAGATCGAACAGAAATTGAAGAAACGGGAGAATATGATTTAGAAGCATTATTTATAAGGTTAGGATATGCGATCGACTCTATCAAAGCGAAACGAGTAGCGTTAGATACGATCGAAATACTTTTTGGTGGTTTAGAAAATGCGGCAATTGTGCGGTCAGAATTGCGCCGCCTATTTTTATGGTTAAAATCTAAAGAAGTAACGGCGATCATTACCAGTGAAAGTGGAGAAAATAGCCTAACTCGTCAAGGTTTAGAAGAATATGTTTCTGATTGTGTGATTCACTTAGATCAAAGGTTACAACATGAATTATCAAACCGACATTTACAGATTATCAAATATCGCGGTTCCTACCATGAAACTAATGAATATTCTTTTTTAATCGAAAAAAATGGGATTTCGGTTTTGCCTATTACATCAGTAGGTTTAAATTACGAAGTTTCTAACGAAAGAATATCTACAGGTATCGATCGCTTTGATACCATGTTAGGAGGCCAGGGATTTTATCGCGGTAGTAGTATTTTAATTAGTGGTACTGCCGGAACTGGTAAAAGTTCTTTGTGTGCCCATTTTGCCCATGCTACTTGTCAACGGGGAGAAAAATGTCTTTATTTTTCCTTCGAGGAATCTCCCCAGCAAATAATTCGTAATATGCATTCAATTGGCATACATCTTGAACAATGGGTAAATCAAAATTTGCTAATGTTTCAATCTTTGCGACCAACATTTTATGGTTTAGAACTGCATTTAGTTGAAATTCATAAAATAGTTAGAGAATATAATCCGATCGCGGTAATTATAGATCCAATTTCTAACCTAGATTATAACAGCAATGAAGTCCAAATAAAATCTTTTTTAATGCGAGTTATTGATTATCTAAAAACTCACCAAATTACCGGTTTATTTACTAGCCTAATCACAGGTGGTATCTATTTAGAAAAGACAGATCAAGGAGTTTCATCTTTAATGGATACCTGGTTAATGCTACGCGATAAAGAATATAGTGGCGAACGAAATCGCTTACTACATATACTCAAATCTCGCGGTATGAATCACTCAAATCAAGTACGAGAATTTCTTTTAACTAATAAAGGCGTTGAATTAATCGATGTATATCTTGGGCAGGGAGGTGTGTTAGCAGGAACATCCCGATCGATACAAGAAGAAAAGGAAAAAGCCGAGGCTTTAGCCCGACAACAAGAAATTGAACGTAAACAACGGGAAATTGAACGTAAACGCTTAATTATGGAAGCACAAATGCAGGCGATAAAAGCTCAATTTGAGTCAGAAAAAGAAGAAATAGAAAAAACCATTCAACAAGAACAACACCAGGAAGAAATGCTAATGAAACATCAATTTAAAATCGCCCAGATGCGGGATGCTGATATGGATAAGTTTTTCGATGATTTTTCTAACTAATATTTCTATATTAGTGGATATAATTAAATAACTTTTATGGCTTTTACATCGTAGGTAAAAAAGGAGAAAATAAACGGTTTTTAAAGGGGATTAAATGCTAATTTTGTGGTTATTTACCAGGATTTCAGCTAGATCATGGTATAATACTTAAAAAACAAGGAAGAATAGCAATGAATAATTCATGGTTAAACAGGGATATTGAAAATGATATGAATATTTATTCTAGGGAAGAATTCGAGCAAGCTTTTTTTAATCCTAACATAGAAAAATATGTGCTAAGATTGTATATTGCTGGAACTACTCCGAAATCTCTCCGGGCCTTAGAAAAAATTGCTACAATTTGCAAAGAATATTTGCATGAACGTTATGAACTAGAAGTAATTGATATTTACAAGCAACCTCAACGTTTAGAAGAAGACCAGATTATTGCGATACCAACTTTAATTAAAAAACTACCGCTTCCTTTACAAAAATTTATTGGTGATTTGGCAAATACTGAAAAACTTTTGATTGCTTTAGATATTAGCCCTTATAAATCCAATTAAATCCTAATTTTTGATTACTAATTTTCTATCTATATTACGATTTTAAGATAGAAAATCTGTTTGGCTGTTACAATCAAGCGAAAATACAGCAATACATCTTTTTTATTTTGAGTATCTGTATATATAAATTAAATTTAAAATCAAGTGAAAATTTTATATGAATTTTATATTTTTGTTAATCTAATATACCAAACATTGCCTAGTCTATGGCTAATATGCTTATTAAAATTCGTGTTTATGCGGATGATATTAATAAAAAATCATATCATATTGTTAATGTGTGCCCTATTGTTTAAGGAGGTTTCTCCGATGTTAAGAACTCTTTTTCTTGACAGCGAATGCGAAACTCAGGAAAATTATTCTCTTCCCTTAGAAGAATTATTTGGTCGTGTTCTGAGTTCAGGACAGCTTACTATTCAAGATCGTAATAGATTAAAAACAGTTTTATTAAATGATGGTCTTTCAGAAAATCATCTGCAAATTATTAATAGACTTCTGTATGGAGTCCGGCGCGGTTTTGTAAAGCTGGCAACTTAATGCTTTTATCTATAATAAGGTAATTAGTAATTATATAATTTAAATACCTCTGGTAAATTAATTATATATTTTGATTACTACTCACAAGAGTACAGAGTCATTTTAACTGGGCGTAAACTTGCAATAAATAAGGCATCAGCAATGATGCCTTATTCTACTATATAAAGCTAACTCAATTTGTACTATTTTAAATTCTCACCCTAACCTGCTGTTGCTGGTGTGGGAGAAACGCTTTTATTGCCTTCTGGATGCAAAGCGGAATAGAGACGGTTTAAAGCGTTTACATAAGCTTGGGCAGAAGCAACAATAATATCTGTATTTGCTGCATGACCAGAATAAACCCGATTGTCATATTTTAAACGAATTGTTACTTCTCCGAGGGCATCAATTCCGGCAGTTACTGATTGTACAGAAAATTCAATTAATTGATTAGGAACGTTGACAACACGGTTAATGGCTTTGTAAACAGCATCTACCGGACCGGTACCAATGGCTGCATCAGTTAATTCCTGACCGTCGGGAGTCCGTAGGGTGACAGTTGCTGTGGGACGAGAGCGATCGCCGCAGGAAACTTGCACCAATTCTAACCGGAATAATTCTGGAGGCTGTTGAATTTCATCGTTAACAATTGCCTCCAAATCCCAATCAGAAATTTCTTTCTTTTTATCCGCCATATCTTTAAACTTCAGGAAAGCATTATTCAAATCTGTTTCCGACAGTTCAAAGCCTAGTTCTTTTAAGCGGGTACGGAAAGCATTACGTCCAGAATGTTTGCCTAAAACTATTTG
>CAWUOF010000053.1:0-13139 GCA_963923765.1 uncultured bacterium
ACAGAATTAACTTTAATAAAAAATCTTGAATTTTAGCAATGATAACTATTTCAACAGGGTTGATCTACATAAAATAAAAAAAAGCAGAAAAGAAAAATGATATGGGATAAGAAAAAATAAAATTCATAAAATGACCATTAATAAATAAGTAGCAAAAATAATGTGCTTTGATAAAAAATATAACCCTGGGTAATGGTAATAAAATCAGCAAAATTATAGTAATTGCAATTAAGATAAAATCAGGAGGTAAAATGAAATTGATTCGGTTTTTAATAAGTAGAAAGAAACCAAGCTTTTGCAAAAAAATGGTTTCTAGGGTGTAGCATTAGAAATAAATAAAAACTCTTGTCCTAATTAACTCATTCTTATTTAAAATAAATATAATTTGTCTCGCATCACTAAAAATACTAAAATGTCATGTCATAGAAAATAACAAAAGACTGTAGGGCCAAAAATCAAATGTTAATCTCGATCGCATCAAACCCCTAAAATAAAAAACTATTTGGGGAAAAAAGCATCTTTTGAGAAAAATCAACAGTAAAATAATTAAAAAACTTGGCAAGGTAGTAAGAATGGAAGTAGAAGAACTTTTACAAAAATATGCCGCCGGAATAAGAGACTTTACCGCTATCAATCTCAGCGAAGCTAACCTCAGCGGAGTTAATCTAAGTGGTGCTAATTTAAGTCAAGCAAATTTCAGTGTAGCAAATCTTAGTGGAGCAAATCTTAGTGGAGCAAATCTTAGTGAAGCTAAACTAAATGTTACCAGAATGAGTGGAGCCAATCTCACCAAAGCTAACTTAACAGGTGCTTGTATTAATGTATCTAATTTAATTCGTGCTGATTTAACAGGGGCACAAATGGCACAAGCAACCCTAATTAGGGCAGAATTAATTAGAGCCGAATTAAGCGGAGCTAATTTAACCGGAGCTAATTTTAGTGGGGCAGATTTACGAGAAGGAAAACTCAGACAAGCTAATCTAAGCCGTGCTAATCTTAGTGGTGTAAATCTAAGAGGAACAGCCTTAACAGCAGCGAATTTAGGACAAGCAAATTTACATGGATCAGATCTGAGTCGCGCTAATCTTAGTGGTGCTAATCTTAAAGATGCAGAACTTAGACAAGCTAACTTAAGTCGTGCTAATTTAAGCGGTACAGATATGAGTGGAGCAAATTTACGCTGGGCAGATTTAAGTGGAGCAAATTTACGCTGGGCAGATTTGAGCGAAGCTAAATTAAGTGGAGCTAATTTAATCGGTGCAGATATGAGCCATGCTAACTTATTAAATGCTAGTTTAGTTCATGCAGATCTTACTCAAGCAAATTTAATTCAAGCTGATTGGGTGGGTGCTGATTTGACCGGAGCTATTTTAACAGGAGCTAAATTACACGCTGTCTCCAGACTAGGCTTGAAAACAGAAGGAATGATTTGTGAATGGGTTGATCTGAGTCCCGATGGCGATCGCTCCGAAATTTATCGGTTTAGTTCCGAAGATTCAAAAACTTTTTTTAATGCTACATTACCAACAGTTCAAATTATCGTCGATGCACCATTAGAACAGGAAAGTAATTTTTCTTTAGCGGCTACTTATTATCAAATTGCTAGAGATTATCCCATTATGAGCCAACCTCCTAGTATTGAAGTTGGCCCCAGAAAAACTACCATCACTTTTAGAATAGTCAGCGATGATTATTTATTTGCCACTGCTTATGTCGCCATTTTTCCCTTTACAGATGCAGCAGAAACTCAAGAAAATATTATTCATTTGATGAGGCAAATGGAAAACCCATACTCTGAAAGCGTGAGTATGACAGATAATAAACGCCTAGAGCAAATAATTAAAGAATTGTCTATAGCGATCGATAAAATTAACGAAATTAAAAAATCTAAAAGTTACCTAAAAATACCCAAACGCGGCAGTTTATTTCAATCCGCTACTCAAGTAATTTTAACTAATTCCAGCGATCAAACCTTAATAATATATCACAATCCCGCCTTTGGTAAACGTTTTGTTAATCAAAATAATTCCCTGGGATTAGTAAAAGAAACAGCCATCATAACAAATAAATTTTCCGTGCCCCCATTACGAATAACTTTTGATTTTATCAAAGGTTTTCATTACCTAGATAAGTAGTAAAAATAAATATAGCCACTGTAAATGCATTGGAAAAGATTTTGATAGGGTATAGATTATTAAACCTGAGCAAATTTTCCATATTATTTTCTATATAATGATTAGTAATAACAAAATTTGTCAACAATCACAATTATTGCCGAGGCAAAAATGAGAGATACATTCAATAAAATGATGGGCCGTACTCGTTTCGTAGTTTGTCGTATATTTATTCATCTAGCAGGAGCAGAAATTGCTCCCCTATTAGGAGTACTTAATCAAGCCGCAAGACAAGTTATTGAAGCCGATGGAGACTTAGAAATTTCTGGCGAAGAACTAGTAAATATTTGTCAGCAATTATTACAATACGATACCTACTGGCGATCGGCTGCCAATGAAGGCGATATATTTTGGAATGAAGGCGAAGCCGGAGATTATGTAAACGAACTCTTTACCGACTCTGCCAGCCGCTATCTCAGCGCACCTACTTTTAGCGATACAGCTAACCCAAACGACACTTTATATCTAAATATTGCTAGAAATCTCGTCATTATGCTTACCATAGCCTCGGAAGGAGAAGTACCCGAATTAGAAACCAATCTAGCTGATATTACAGCCCTACAAGCAGGTTTAAAAGCCTTAATTAATTTACATTACCAAGAAAAATTACGAGCTATCCAAGTACATTTTTCTCCGGCTCGTTTAGGAGATAACCTCACCTCCGACCAACTTTTAGAATACTTCCCAGAATTAATACCCATTTAATACCCATCTAATCCTGACACCAATGATTTTTAGCAGTTAACTTAAAAAATCTTACCACTTAAAAATCTAATGCACAACCAAAGCAAGCCCAATAGCCTTTAAAATCAATATAGAGACAAAAGCTATGGCTGCAAGTCATGGCATTAATCATCACTTGTTGTTAACATTACATTTATCTATGGTTCGCAAAATCCTCTCTCTATTAATGGTTGTCAGTCTGTGTTGGATAACTCTTGCCTGTAGCTCTAGTTCATCTCCAGAAAACCAGACACCTAAACAGCAAACCAACACCCTTACTCAAACTCGTTTAGGTAATGGCAAATATCCTGTACAACAAGCCAGTTATAACGATGTTAATGGCGAATATAGCTTGTTTTTACTTAATGCTAATCCGGCTATTTTTCGCACTAAAGATCTCCAGATGGCTCGTTTAACAGATCAAGAAGAATCTGGGGGACAAAAAAGTTATCTGAATATTGATGGTGATAAAGTTTCTCTGCATATCAGTGAAAATTTCAAGATAGAATATATCCATGCTGTAACTGAAACTAAAACCAATTCCCAAACCGGTCAAAAAGAAACTGTCATTGTGCGTCAAGAATCTAGTTTTTGGACACCCTTTGCAGGTGCTTTAGCTGGTCAAATGGTAGGCAATCTTTTGTTTACTCCCCGTTATTATGTGCCCCCTGTTTATCAACCAGGTGTAATTCTCAGTGGGTATGGTGGATATGGTAATAGCTATTCTCAAGCTGTTAGTAGTTATCAGTCTCGTTATCAAGCACCACCGCCAGCAGTTAAAAATACCCAGGCTAATTTACGCACAACAGGTAATTTAAAGAATTCTAGTTATAAACAACCCTCATTAAATCAACCTGCTTCTTCATCTCAATCCGATCGCCCTACCGGTTCTGGTTTTGGTTCCAGTAATCTCAAATCTTCCGGCAATTCTTCCGGCCTATCTACACCTAGATCTGGTAGTTTTGGTAGTTCCCAACGTTCTAATACTAATTCTTCTCGTCGCTCTTCTTTTGGTAGCGGAAAACGCCGATAAAATTACTTTAGTTAATAGTATTTTTATAACTGCAAATATAAGGTTTTTGTGGGGATAAAAATACATAAATACCCGGCTTATTGGAAAAGTCGGGTATTTCATTTTAATTAATTTTTAAATAATATTGATGAGATAAAGCATTGATGCAAACATTTTTATGATGCAAAAACTTTTATAAATATTCCCTGTCCCTTATTACCTGTTCCCTATTCTATACTGAAAATTATTGCTATAATTTATTTACTATAAACCATTATTTTTTTGATAAATTATCTTGTGATAGAAGCAGAAGTGCATAACTCATTGCGTGCTTTTTTACGATCGCATCCCCAACCAAATTGGCCCCATAATCTCACTATGGCTAGGTTGGTAGCGCGGGCTTTGCGTTTAGGACGCAGTGCCCTAATTCAAACGGGCTTGCCCTCTGGAGGACATCGCGGCCCCTATCGGTGGAGTTATTTAATGCCTCTGCTTTTATGGTCAGGGCCAGTAATTTTAGTCGCCTCGCCATCGGTGCAGCAACGTTTGTTAAAAGTGGAAATTCCGCGCCTATGCCAATGGCTAGGAACACTAAAACCCATCGCTACTGGAGAATTTCCAGACGATCGCAATTTTCAGGGACTTCTCCTCATCTCCCCTGAATATTGGCTAAACGATCGCCTCAAAAAAACGGAAAAAATACCTCCTGGTATTCCCACAATTTTTGATGGAGTTGATGACTTACAAGACTGGACTAGCGATCGCTTACGTAATAGCATTACTCCCACAGATTGGCATGAATTAATGCATCATTTTCCGCCATTATCTGATATCATCCGAGATACTAGAATCCAGTTAACTCGCTCTATCTTTCAACATCCTGCTAATCCCTATCAATGCTCTCTCCTAGATTCATCTGAACAAGAAATTTTACAACGTTTTTATCACACTATAGAAACTGCTAATCTGGGTTTATGGCCTGTTGCTTGGCGTGATTTTTGGCAGCGTTTTTACAGCGAAAATCAAATGTTGTGGGCAGAAATTGACCGCGAACAAGGTTATTTTTCCCTATTTTCTGGCTGTGTTGAAGTGGCTTCGGCTTTATCCCCCTTATGGTATCAACAACCTGTAGTTTTAATTGGTGGGGCTGTCGATTTAACCGCAGAAGCTCCTATTTTTCGGCAACAATTAGGTCTTAATGATTTAACTTGTGTCAAATTTTCCCCCGATCGCCACAGTGAATTAATTCAACTATATCTACCTGACAGTTTACCTATGCCTAATACTCCCCAGTTTCAGGCAGCTTTATTCCAAAAAGTACGCTCTGTACTCTGTATTAGCCCCCATAATCAAGGATTAACCGTATTATTAGTGGGTGATATGCCCCTAAAAAATCAAATTGGCGCGTTTCTTGCCTCGGAGTTTGGCTCCCGTGTCCAAGTAGAAAAAACTTGTTTAGATGATAACGGCATTTTAGTCACAGGTTGGGAATTTTGGCGCCAACATCAGGAAGTTTTACCGACTCCAATCTTGTTAATTGTAGCTACTTTACCTTTGCCTTCTTTAGAAAATCCTTTGGTTGCTGGTCGTGTTGCTTATTATAAACGCTTACGACAAGATTGGTTTCGTTTATATTTATTACCTGCGGCTTTAACAGAATTACAAAGGGCGATCGCACCCATACGCCAGCATCAAGGTGTAGTTGCCCTTTTAGATAATCGTGTTAATTATCGCAGTTATGGTAATCAAGTTTTAGCCGCTCTTAGTCCTTTAGCTAGAATTAATTATTTAGATACTAATTTATTTAATAATTATGATTAATTTCTGCTGGATTAGCTGATTTATAAGAATATTTATTTACCTTGATTTACTCAGATTTAAACCAAATCAAAATATTAATAATTAACTAATTGACTAACTAAAATATTAAACATTTAAAAACTAATAATTTCAATAAATTGTCGGTTACTACTGGTCTATTTTGAATTTGATTAAATATAATAAAAATTTTTAATTTATTAGCTTAGAAAAAAAGTAATATAAAAAAAATCCATATTTATTTATCTGATAACTGTTTTTTGTAAATACATCCAAATAAACATAACAAAACATAATTTATTAAAATAGCCCTGCCCTAGCCCCTGGGCTATTGTCCCATTTCCAATGCCCAGACAATCTCAAAAAATACCATAACTAGCCAAGACAGATTAATCTTAGAATAAAGTAAATAAGTGTAAAGAAAAATTAGTTTATCTTGGACTTAAAAATTTAAGCCCATAAACTTGTAATCCTTGTCAAAGTTGGCTTTTAGCCATCGAAAAAGGTAGGCAAACAATTTTCGTGATTCTTAGAAATATGCAAAAAATTCATTTTGGACAAAAAATCGCCCTAGTACTAGCAGCATTTATCCTGGCTTTATCAGTTTGGGCGATCGCCCCCGCCGCCAAAGCATATAATAATCCCGACTTGCTGCCAGAAACCCAAACACCGATTATAGATATATCCAAAGCCCTAACTAACCAGCAAGAAGAAGCCCTGGCCAAAGACTTAGAAAACTTTGAAGCTGAAACAGGCTGGAAACTACGAGTTTTGACCCAATTCGATCGTACTCCTGGTTTATCAGTCCGAGACTACTGGGGACTAGATAAAAAAAGTATCCTGCTAGTAGCCGATCGTCGAGGTGGGAACCTCCTTAATTTCAACGTCGGCGATGATATTTATCGCCTCCTCACCCGTACCTTCTGGGTGGAATTACAAACACGCTACGGTAATCTTTACTTTGTCCGGGAAAACGGCGAAGACCAAGCCATTTTGCAATCCCTAGAAGCTATTAAAACCTGTTTACGTCAAGGTGGCTGTAGAATTGTTCCTGGACTACCCCGCGAACAATGGATACTCACCCTAATTACCTCTATTATCGGTGGCATGATATTAGGCTTTGCCGCCCATCCTCGCCAGCCTGGAAAAAATTTTTCTTGGCAATGGGCTTTAATTTTCTCTCCCCTGTGGGGCATCCTCTTTATCGCCTTTGGCATTGCCCCTGTAATTACCCGTACCGCCGAATGGTTGCCCCTATTTCGTAATATAGTTGGGTTTCTTATGGGTGTTCTAGTAGCTTATCTTACCCCTGTATTTAACCGTTCCACATCGGAAAGTTAATCAAATTCTTGTCATTGTTAAAAAAATTACAGGCAACAAATGGGGCAGGAAAGTAGGTAAGGGAATAGAAAATACTTTGATTCCTAATCAGTATAGCTAGTCTCACCTGTGGTTTATTGTCAATAAAATTAGCAAATAAATAGTGAATCAGAGATTTGTAAAACATTACAATACTTATAAATCAAGATTTATAACATAAAAATTCCCAAAATCTCACTTTTTATTTTTTATTTTTTCTGTTGATGTGGGGCGAAAAAGATTGCCCCATCCAGGAGAAAGAATAAATCAATTAAGTATGAATCATTAGCGATCGCCAACAATACTGATAAGCTGATAGCTGTAAACTCGGAAAAGATTACTTTCCTTAAAGGTAGTCCTTACCGCAGGGTGAGCATAGCTAAAAGCTTCAGAGTGCACATAAATGGAATGGCACGTAACCGATGCCCAGAGTCTGGGAATAATCGATCGCGAAATTGGCGAACACGCATTTTCTCCCGCAGAATACGAGATAGTGCGCCGGGTAATTTATGCCACAGCCGACTATGAATTTAAATCCTTGATTCGCTTTTCCGACCAAGCACTACAAGCTGGTGCTGCCGCCTTAGCTGCTCGTACTACCATTGTAGTCGATGTCCCAATGGTACAGGTCGGAATAGCACCCAATATTCAAAACTCCTTTGCTAACCCCGTCTATTGCAGCATGGAAGCCTTAACTAGACCCCAAAAAGAAAAAAGCCGTGCTGCTTGGGGTATAGAAACTCTGGCCAAACGCTACCCAGAGGGCATTTTTGTCGTCGGTCAGGCGCAAACAGCCCTTACAGCTTTGGTAGATCTCATCGAAGCTGAGGAAATTAGACCTGCTTTAGTCATTGGGACGCCTTCAGGCTTTGTCGATGTAGATGTTGCTAAGTCTCGTCTCGCTGACTCCCTAGTTCCTCACATTCGCATTGAAGGACGCAAAGGTAGTGCTGTAGTGGCTGTGGCTATTGTGAATGGGTTAGTAGATCTGGCTTGGCAAGCCTATGGCCAAGAAGGATCGGGCGTAGTTTAGCAGCAATAGTTAATCAGGGTTAAAAAATTTCCAAATCGAAAATTAAAAACTAGAGTTATCTGATCTGGTTTTAATTTTAAATTTATAATTTTTAACCTATTACCTATTGCCTTTGCTTTCTAGTCTTGCTTTTTTGAGATTTCTTCACTCCTTGACTAGCTTGTAATTGGCGACTAACCTCTACAAAATCTTCTTTTGCAAGATAAGGATAGTCGCTTACCCACAAATCAAGATAGGGAATATAAATATCAGAAATTTTGGCAAAACGACTTAAATCTGGCATATTAGACATTACTATCATTTGGACAATTTGACCGGGGGTAATTCCTTTGTGTTGTTTTCGCAGAGGAACTTGTATTTCTGTAGAAAATCCCGTTTCATCACCAATTTCTAAGTTTAACCGCCGTTCTCGGTTTTCTACTATGACTAATTCGCCTCTTTTGTTAACTGTTTCTTCTGTGCCGATCGCCTCTTCTGTCACAAAAACATCTAATACTTTTCCTTGCCAAAAACCACTATAAGGATATTTTCTATATTTAGCATTACGACGACTGGCAAAATAAACAGGCGCCCACAGCCAATATAATAATGCCACTATTACTAATAAAAATCTGATTGGCCCTACTTCATCAGTCTGAAAAATTAATAAGCCGCCAAAATAAAGTACTACTAAACTAACAACTGAAATTAACAGTCTTTTTAAAAAATCTGGAAATTTCCCCCAGTAATAAACATACTGCGGACCTGTGGCAAAACGTGGAATTAGTTGCTCAAATTTTTTGCGAGTTAAGGGAATTAACATTTCTATAATTTTTGTATAATATCTTGACTACTTCCTAGTATAGCAGGCAACAAAGAATAGGTAACAACAAACGAGTACCTGGTAACAGGGACAAATATTTTAACTATTTCTCTAGTAGTATTTTTTTTTAATAGTGAGAATAATGCTTGATTTTTTTAATCAACAATTTTTATAATTTTAGCAATCGCTTGTAATATTTAAAACAATTTTTATTGTGTTTATTTTTGCTCCTGATTAGGTAAGAGTCAATCAATCCCTAATTGTAATGGTGACGGCTATATCAAATATCTGCACACAGTTAAAAACTAATTATTTCTGGTTAAGAAAATCGCAAAAATTAATAAATAATTATTAGTTTTTGTGGCTAATTTTTTGCTGTCGCGCAGATATTTATAATTAACTATTTACTGGTTATTTAGAGAATTTTTTCTAATCCATAAACTAAATTTTTTAGTTCTAGGACTTTGCGAATAGCTAACAATACCCCTGGCATATAACAAGCTCGATCGGTGGTATCATGACGCAAGGTATAAATTTGACCTGGAGAGCCAAACAGTACCTCTTGATGAGCGAGTAAACCAGGTAAACGTACACTATGAATACGAATACCTTTGTCAGCTAAACCACCTTTAGCACCGATAATTTTTTCAGTTTCTTCTACAGCAGGTGGGTTATAGGTTTTACCTAATTCTGCCAACATTTGGGCAGTTTGAACAGCCGTACCGCTAGGGGCATCAGCTTTTTGATTGTGGTGTAATTCGATAATTTCGACATGATCAAAATAACGAGAAGCTTGGATAGCTGCTTGTTGCAACAATACCATCCCGATCGAAAAATTGGGAATAATTAAACATCCCACACTAGCTTTATCGGCAAATATAGCCAAATCTTGAATTTGTTCAACACTAAGTCCAGTAGTACCGACAACAGGGCGGATACCATAGGCGATCGCCGAGCGCACATTATCATACACTGATTTTGGATGGGTAAAATCTACGATTACCCCCAAATTTTTTTCTTGTGCCGCATATCCCAACATAGCTTCTAACTCATGGGTAATAGGCACTTCTATCGGCCCACACCCCGCTATTTCCCCAGCATCTTTCCCAAGATATTCTGGGTTGCGATCAATTGCTCCTACTAGCAGCATATCTTTCGCTCCGGCTACAGCCTTTATCACTTCCCGCCCCATTTTCCCGGCGGCACCATTAACCACAACTGGAATAAGATTTTGTCTCATAAATAACTATCCCTTGTATAGCCCATCCTAGTTTAGTAATATAGATTATTTAAACTCTTGATTTTTAATAATCAACCCCTGATTATTTTTAGGGGCCATTAATTAGGTTAATTTAGGCCAATTTTTCAGAATTTTTTTATTTATGTGTTAGATATTCACTAAATTCGATATATTATTAACATACTAAAAACCTAAATGTCAAGGCATAGCCAAGATAAGTATAAGGCATAGCTAAGATAAGTATAAAATAAAAATGTATCTTAATTATTAAAATATCGATTCAGGAATTTATAAAATTAAGATATAAATTCTAAGTTGGGGAAATTCAATTTTATTAAAAAATCATTAATCTTTGCTAAATTACAAGTATCCATTCCAGTCCAACAATCTGATTATGGTTAAGTTATCCCAGATTTTTTTTACATCATCATCTTGCTCGATCGATGGTAAAGCAAAACTAGCATTACTGGCTAAACCGATAATAATTGTTAGTCTATTAGTAACCCTAGGAGCGATCGGCCTGCGTTCATTAGGTAAAATAGAAAATTTGGAATTAATTGTTTTTAACATAATGATGAGGATGCGCCCGGAAAAAGGGCCTGATCCGCGTTTATTAATTGTTGCTATTACAGAAGAAGATTTAAAAAATCAAAAAAAGTGGCCTATTTCTGATCAAGTATTAGCAGATCTATTAGAAAAATTACAAAAACATCAGCCAACAGCGATCGGCTTAGATATCTATCGAGAATTACCCCAACCACCAGGATATGAACAATTCGTAACTCAAATAAACAAGCCCAATGTAATTACTATTCGTAATATTGATTCCCAGCAAAAAATAGGCAAACCTCCGAGTGTATCAGATAATAAAGTAGGTTTTAATGATATAGCTGTAGACCCTGATGGAATAGTCCGGCGCAATTTATTATTTGCCTCTAAAAAACTCTATTCCTTTTCCATGCGTTTAGCCATTCTTTACTTAGAAAATCAAGGTATTAAACCCAAACATAGTTCTATTAATAAAGATTATCTACAATTACAAAAAACCTTATTTATTCCCTTAGACACAAATTCAGGAGCCTATGCAAACATAGATAATAGAGGCTACCAAATTCTGATTAATTACCGCAATGGTTTTAAAATTGCCCAACAAGTGACTATGACTAAAGTAATTAATGAGGAATTCGACCCGAATTTAGTAAAAAATCGTATCGTCCTCATCGGTAGTACAGCACCAAGTTTAAAAGATATATTTTTTACTCCCTATAGCACCATTGAAAACGAAAATAACAAAATATCTGGTATAGAATTGCACGCACAAATGACCAGTCAAATCCTTAGTACAGTACTAGATAATCAACCTTTATTTTGGTTTTGGCCAGAATGGGGAGAAATTATCTGGATAGGATTATGGACATATCTAGGCGCTGTATTAGCTTGGAAAACCAAGCGCTTGCTCTATTTTGCTATAATATGGGGAATAGAAATCACCATCTTATGTAGTATTACATTTATCATTTTTTTACTAGCAGGTTGGATTCCTTTAGTAACCCCAACCTTAGCATTATTTATAAGCTCTGCAATAGTATTATTATATAAATTACGCCAAGATACACTACATGATCAATTAACAGGCTTACCTAACCGAGAATTATTACTTCAAAAATTACAAAAAATAACTAACTTAGCCAAAAATAAAACCGACTATTTATTTGCTTTATTCTTTTTAGACTTAGACGATTTTAAAACAATCAACAATAGTTTAGGCCATGATTTAGGAGATGAATTATTAACAAAAATTTCCCATCGTTTGCAAATGTGTATGCTTTGGGAAGAAACAACAGTAGCTAGACTTGGCGGCGACGAATTTGCCATTATAATTGGAAATATTCAAAATATTAATCAAGTAGAAAATTTAGCTAAAGAAATTCAGCAAGCTTTGACATCTCCTTTTACAATAAAAAATCAAGAAATATTTATCACTGTCAGTATTGGTATAACTATTGGTACATCAAACCAAATATCAGAAGAAAATAATATAGATTTACTCCGTAACGCTCATACAGCCATGTATCGCGCTAAAGATTTGGGCAAAAATCGTTATCAAATATTTGCCCGAGAAATGCATAATGGTGCAACAGCAAGATTGCAATTAATTAATGATTTAAGAAAAGCAGTAGAAATGCAAGAATTTTTGCTATATTATCAACCATTAGTATGTTTAAAAACAGGTCAAATACGCGGTTTTGAAGCCCTGGTACGCTGGCAACATCCACAACGGGGTTTAATTCCTCCAGGCAATTTTATTACCCTGGCAGAAGAAACAGGATTAATTATTCCTTTGGGAGCATGGGTATTTGAAGAAGCTTGTCGCCAGATGCGGGAATGGCATTTAAAATTTTCTAATCATCAACCTTTTATGATTAGTGTTAACCTTTCTGGAAAGCAGTTTTCTCAAGCAGATTTAATTGATCAAATTAAACAAGTATTGGCGGAAACTAAGTTAGATGCGCGATATTTAAAACTAGAAATAACTGAAAGTGTAGTAATGGATGATGTAGAAAAAGCAATTTTAATGTTAAAAGAATTACAAGCTTTAAACGTACAATTAGGTATGGATGATTTTGGTACAGGTTATTCTTCCCTTAGTCACTTACACCGCTTTCCTACAGATATATTGAAAATCGATCGCTCTTTTGTTAACCGCATGGGAGATAGTACAGAAAATGTCGAAATTGTCCGAACTATTATAGCCCTAGCCCATAATTTGGGCATGGAAGTAATTGCCGAAGGCATAGAAACCGCCGAGCAGTTGGCACAATTAAGGGCTTTAGAATGCGAATATGGTCAAGGCTATTTCTTCTCAAAACCCGTAGATAGTAAGACGGCTGAGGCTTTAATTATCCAAAACCCCACTTGGTAAATTGGGCATGGGGCAGGGGAGCAGGGGGGAAAGCTGTCTCTTATACACATCTGAC
>CAWUOF010000054.1:0-13114 GCA_963923765.1 uncultured bacterium
ATTAATAAACTGGTAGGGGCGGGTTGATAAATTCTGATACTAGACGATAAGATAAATAAACTCGCCCCTGGCGATGAATTAAAAAATAGAAATAAAACTAAGTTTAATAAACATTATCGCCAACAATTCTGATAGAATAAAAATTATAATTATCATAAATAATTCAAGTAAAACAGCCCTGCTCTGTTCCCTATTCACTATTTCCTGGGTTTGGCAAAAGTTTTATTATACCATATATGTGCAATAGCAGCTTTGCAGAAAGTTAATGGGGGTGTGGCTGAGAAAATTTTATGGAAATAAGCGATACAAAATGTTACATTAGACAATCAATTACCTATTCTGTATTCGTCTGTAGGATTAATTATGAAGTCCGAATCTTCTGCAACACCTGAAACCATCACCGAAACATCAGCGTCAGAAACACAGGAAGCACAGCCCAGTTATGTAAAGTTGGCCATGCGTCTAATGGTACGCAAAAAAGCCACCTCTTTACAGCATTTTGCCTTAACTACCGTTGGTTTACTAACGGTTTTAATAGGGCTGGCGTATATAACGCGCTAAAGCTATCCACTTATTTATGAGGGTCAATAGTGCAAATTGAAATTACCATTCAGGATGATATTTACGAACTTTTGCAGGCAGAAACGGATAATTTAGAAAGCGATCGAGCCATAGTAGGAGAAGATCAGGGTGTGCAATATTCCCCGATCGATACCGCCACTTGGGAAAAATGGTTCGATCGCTGGCTAGAAGAACTAGCCCCAGATCTGCCCAATGCCTTGGCTTATGAGCTCAGTCTTCGCATCACCAATGATGCCCATATTCAAGCCCTGAATGCCCAATATCGCCACCAAGATAAACCCACTGATGTTTTAGCTTTTGCAGCTTTAGAAACAGACTTTCCCCAGCCGCCTGAGTTATTAGAATCTTTGGCATTATATCTTGGAGATATCGTCATTTCTGTAGATACAGCCCAACGACAAGCTAAACAACAACAGCACTCTTTATCAACAGAGTTAGCCTGGTTAGCTACTCATGGACTATTACATCTACTAGGCTGGGACCATCCAGACTCCGATAGTCTTCAGCAAATGCTCGATCGACAAACAGCTTTACTAAAAAGCGTAGGTATAGACATCTCCATAGCTATTGATTCCTAATCATATAGGCTATAAAATCTATATCATCCAATTATTTACAATTCCTCAACACAAAAGCAATTTTTATATTACCAACTCGGTTTTTTGCATTGGATTTTATCCCATAAAATCCATCTTAGCGCTTTTTCCAACATAGTCAAACTAGGTAAAAATTGCCAAATCCATAAATAAAATATTCTCATCCCAAAAATACCAGATTTTCCACTATAACACCTGGAAAATCTCAATAATTCATCTCAAACTATGCCAATATATTCCATGAAGGAAAAAACATCCCCTGAAAATAACAAAATATCTAATAATCAAAGTTTGAATTTCAAACGGGCTTTCTCCTGGCAAGTAGCATCCAACTTATTTATTAGTTTTAAATATGCTGGGGATGGTCTAACTTACGCATTTCGCACCCAACGTAATTTTCGCATTCATGTTATTATAGGCGCTCTAGTAATTGCTCTGAGCGTTTTTTTACGTCTTCAGTTAATAGAAATAGCTATTATTTCCCTCACTATTGGGGCAGTTTTAGGCATGGAATTATTAAATACAGCTATTGAAGCCGTTGTAGACTTAACCGTTAAACAAAATTACCACGAACTCGCTAGAATTGCTAAAGACTGTGCGGCTGGGGCTGTGCTAATTTCAGCTTTGGCAGCAGTACTGGTAGCTAGTTCGCTATTATTGCCACCCTTGTTAGCGTACATTCAAAATTTAGCTATTCAATTGTAGCTTTTATAATTAGCAATAACAGTTAGGAAAAAAATTGATTATAAAAACTATAGATTTAAAATTTTTCCTGACTGTTGATGGCTAATAGATTTTTTAGTTTTTAGTTTTTAGTTTTTAGGAGTATTACCGTTGATTATAGTTATTGATAATTACGATAGTTTCACCTATAATTTGGTGCAATATCTAGGAGAATTAGGAGCAAATTCCCCTGTAGCTAACGATATTCAAGTATATCGTAATGACCAAATTTCTCTGGCAGAAATTCGTAATTTAAACCCAGCCGGGGTGGTGATTTCTCCAGGGCCGGGGCGTCCTGAAGATGCAGGAATTTCACTAGATTTAATTCGAGAATTAGGGCCGAATTTGCCAATTTTGGGGGTTTGTTTAGGACATCAAAGTATTGGTCAGGTGTTCGGTGGTAATATTGTTTCGGCACCAGAATTAATGCATGGGAAAACTTCTCAAGTACATCATACTGGGGTGGGTGTTTTTGAGAATTTAGAAAATCCTATGACTGCTACTCGTTATCATAGCTTGGTAATCGATCGCGATAGTTGTCCAGATGTTTTAGAAATTACTGCTTGGGTAGATGATGGTACTATTATGGGAGTTAGACATCGAGAATATCCCCATATTCAAGGTGTACAGTTTCACCCAGAAAGTATTTTAACTAATGCAGGTAAGCAGTTATTACAAAATTTTCTGGATATATTGTAAGGCGATAATGGGATGGATTAATTAATTATGATTAATAGGTATTTGGTAAGGGTTTTAAGTTTTTACCAATTTATTATTACCTAATACCTATTATAATAATTTCCTGGAAATAAATAGCTAATAGGTTTCAACGCCAAGTTATACTGCAAAGGCATAAACACACCAGCCCATAAAGGAAAGTAAAGCTAAATATTGGTTTCTACAATAAAACTAATGTAGAATAATTGTTTGTATAAAAAACCCTAGTCTAGTGAGATAGAAAAATTATGAATAGAAGACAATTAATACGTTATACTCAGGCGAGTTTATTGGCAGCTTTAGGAACAGGAATAACAGCAAAATTTCAAAGCTATCAAGCCCAAATTCCTGCTACAAAACCTACTGAAGAAGATAAAAAAATAATGCCTAACGATGGGTTAAGTGTACAGTGGTTAGGACATACTTGTTTTTTGTTTACTGGTAGCGATCGCACAGTATTAGTTAATCCTTTTCGCCCGATTGGATGCACTCAGGGATATCGTCCACCAAAAGCTAATCCAGATTTTGTTTTAATTACCAGTCGTTTATTAGATGAAGGTGTCACCGAGTCTTTAACAGGTAATTTTAAATTATTATTTGAACCAGGACTTTATCAGTTTCTTGGTAAGCAACTTAATGGTATTGGCATGGAGAAAGATCGGGGGACAGGTGGGCGGAAATTAAGTCCTAATATTGCATGGCGTTGGGTTCAAGGTGGAATAGATATTTTACACTTAGGCGGTGTTGCTAGTCCGATTACTTTAGAACAAAAAATATTAATGGTTCGTCCAGATTTGTTATTGTTACCAGTGGGAGGAGGTGTAAAATCTTATAACCCAGAAGAAGCAAAACAAGTGTTTTTAACCCTAAATCCTAAAATGGTAATTCCTATGCATTATCGTACCCAAGCTGCGGATGCTAATACTTGTGATTTAGTGGCTGTAAATGAGTTTTTAGGATTAATGGAAAATCAGAAAAATGTCATAATACGTCGCAGTGATAGTGATAATATCACCATTAATGCTGCTAATTTACCAAAAGATGGATCGGTAATTCAGGTTTTGAGTTATAAGTTTTAGGAAATAGGGAAAAAATATCATAATTGATCGATTAATATAACCCTATAGATTTAATTATGGATTTTTCAATTATTTATAATTTTGGGTGAGGATTGGAGTTATGATTAGTCAAGCAGAATATCGATCGCGCCGTGAACAATTAATGGCAAAAATCGGCAACGGTACTGCTATTTTTCGCAGTGCGCCTACATCAGTAATGCATAATGATGTGGAATATGTTTATCGCCAGGATAGTGATTTTTACTATTTAACTGGGTTTGATGAACCTTCCGCAGTGGCGGTTTTGGCCCCTCACCATGAAGAACATCGGTTTATTTTATTTGTACAACCGAAGGAAAAAGAAAAGGAAATTTGGACAGGTTATCGTGTGGGGGTAGAAGGGGCAAAGGAATTATTTGGGGCAGATGAGGCTTACCCAATTAATGAATTACAGGAAAAATTACCTAAGTATTTACAAAAAGCCGATCGAATTTTTTATCATGTTGGACGCGATCGAGACTTTACTAATATAATTCTGAAACAATGGCAGAATTTTATGGCCATTTATCCCAAGCGGGGTATCGGCCCAACGGCGATCGAAGATCCTAGCCCAATTTTGCACGCCATGAGGCAAGTTAAAAGTACTGCTGAATTGGAAATGATGCGAAAAGCTGCCATAATTTCCATAGAAGCTCATAATTATGCCCAGGAAATAGCTAAACCGGGACGTTATGAATATGAAATACAAGCAGAAATAGAAAGAATTTTTCGTGGGAGGGGAGGAGTAGGCCCAGCTTATCCCTCGATCGTCGCTTCCGGCGCGAATGCTTGTATTTTGCATTATATAGATAATAATCGACAGCTACAGGATGGAGATTTACTGTTAATTGATGCCGGTTGCTCCTACAATTATTACAATGCCGATATTACTCGCACTTTCCCAGTTAATGGTAAATTTACTGCCGAACAAAAGATTATTTACGATATAGTTTTACAAGCACAACTAAAAGCTATTGAACAAGTACAACCAGGTAACGGTTATAACCAAACCCACGATACAGCAGTCCGAGTTTTAGTAGAAGGTTTAATCAGTTTAGGATTGCTACAAGGTGATATTGAAGAAATCATTAAAGAGGAGAAATATAAGCCTTTTTATATGCATCGTACCGGCCATTGGTTGGGATTAGATGTACATGATGCAGGCGTATATCAACATGGGGAAAGTCCGCAAATTTTACAACCAAATCAGGTATTAACTATTGAACCCGGAATTTATATTAATCCTGATATTCAACCCGCAGAAGGACAACCAGAAATTCCCGAACGTTGGCGCGGTATTGGTATTCGCATTGAAGATGATGTTTTAGTCACAGCATCAGGCTATGAAGTATTAACAGCAGCAGTGCCTAAATAAGTTTAACAAGTTTAACTGGAATTTCTCATGTTTAGGGGAATTCCAGCTATTTTTATGGATAAAAATATCAGAAAATTAGTCATAAGTAAATTAGTAAAAAATATTACAGATTTTGATAATTTATGGGCATGAAAATAAAAATGCAAGAGTGCTGGTGTGAATTAGAGAATTTATAGATAAGTTATAGAGAATTTATTTTATTTATTAACTAAAGACAGTACAGTAATTGCTGCTACAATTACGCACTAACCACAAAATGAAAACTGGTAAACCACATTGAACACACCCAAAACCACTTTGCCTGAATTATCTGCTCAATTTGATATTATTATCATTGGTTCAGGAGCCGCCGGACTGTATGCGGCCCTGTGTTTACCAGAAAAATATCGCCTGTTGCTTGTTACTAAAGATAAATTACAAACGGGTTCGAGTAACTGGGCACAAGGAGGTATAGCGGCAGCTATAGCACAGGATGACTCACCCCAACTACATCGGGAAGATACTTTACACGCTGGGGCGGGATTGTGCGATCGCAGGGCTGTAGAATTTCTAGTAGAAAATGCAACGGAAGCGATCGCCTCGTTACTGCAATTAGGAGTCCCCTTTGATCGCCACAATAATCAATTGGCTACTACCCTAGAAGCTGCCCACTCTCGCCCCAGAGTCCTCCATTCCCAAGACACCACAGGTAGGGCGATCGTGGATATCCTCACAGCTAAAGTATTAGAAAAATCAAATATTCAAGTATTATCCCAAGCCTTTGCCTTGAGTATCTGGAAAAACCCCCAAAGCGATCGTACTCAAGGCATTAGCTTATTATGGCAAAATCAAATTTTTTGGATAAGGGCCAATGCCGTAATTTTAGCCACTGGAGGAGGCGGTCAAATTTTCGCTAAAACTACTAACCCTGCTGTCAGTACAGGGGATGGAGTGGCCCTAGCTTGGCGGGCTGGAGCAATTTTAAGAGATTTAGAGTTTGTTCAATTTCATCCTACAGCCCTAAGTCAACCGGGCGCACCTCACTTTTTAATTAGTGAGGCGGTAAGAGGTGAGGGCGCTCATTTGGTGGATGACGAGGGGCGGCGATTTGCTTTTGATTATGACACTAGGGGAGAATTAGCACCACGAGATGTGGTAAGTCGGGCTATTTTTAATCACTTGGAAAAAACAGCTATTGATCCGGCAATGGCTCATGTTTATTTGGATTTGCGATCGATTAATTCCGAGCAAATACGCCATCGTTTTCCTAATATTATTCAAAAATGTCAACAATGGGGAATAGATGTATTTACAACTCCTATTCCTGTTGCACCTGCGGCTCATTATTGGATGGGGGGAGTAGCGGTAGATTTAATGGCAGCTACTTCTGTGCCAGGATTATATGCGATCGGTGAAACAGCTAGTACGGGAGTTCATGGCGCTAATCGTTTAGCTAGTAATTCTTTATTGGAATGTATTGTTTTTGCGGCTCAATTGCAAAAATTAGAAATAGAACCTATACATGAGCAGGAAAGTAAGTCATTTAGGATAGAAACGGGAGACTGGCCAGAAGATATTGAGTTAGTTAATTTGATTCGGAAAAAATTACCGGTTTTAATGTGGCACAGTGCAGGAATTTGTCGCCAACAGTCCGTATTAGAACAGGCGATCGCTGATGTGAGTTCCTGGCGTTGTGAATTTGCAAATTTAAACATGGTTAAATATATTCTTAATTTATCTCCCAATGACAATGTTTTATTTGAGTCAGAAACCGCCGCAACCCAATTAAAATTATTGGCAGAAACTATGAATTTATTAGATATTGGTTATCTACTACTTAAAAGTGCAGCTTTTCGCACTGAAAGTCGAGGTGGCCATTATCGCATTGATTATCCAGACACCTCTACAAATTGGGAAGTTCATACTTTGATAAGTGGCGATCGTTTACAAACATCTCCTGTACAAAATTAGCAACTATATTAATTATATATCCTGTCGGGTGCGTCAGAATTTTTACCCCTAATTATATAACTTTCAATATTACCTCTGATGCACCACACACTAGGGGTGACAATAACCATTATTAATAATTTTTCTGGGTTTTAATTAATGCCAAAACAAATATTTTTGTTGGAAAAATCCTGGGAAATGATATAATTAGCATTCCTTAAATTCTCTAAATAATTAATCTTCATTATAAGGTAATTATTCAAAATATTTATTGAGTAATATTATTTAATAATATACTATAAAAAAATAATTATTATCTACAAATCATCTATTATATTTTTGGTTATTTCGTCTGCCCTATTGTTATAATTCCATCTATATTAAATGTATTTTATCTTAATATTATTAATAGCTGATTGCTACATAACCCTAAAACTATATTTAATTTATTAATGATTTATAGAAAAAAATAATACTTGATAAAAGTGATTGGCGTTGTTAAAAATAGTATTGTACCCCATTTAAAACCCAAGCTAAGTATATTTTATATATAAAAGCCAAATGCTCCCCAAAAAGATTATAACCCTATTATTATTAATGAGTCTAGGATTAGTAGCTTGCTCTGCTACAGTATTCCAATCAATAGGAAAAGATTCTTCGCCAACAAAAGAAAATACAGTAGTGGAGGAAAATACTATAAAAATATGGTGGGATAAAGGGTATTATCCGAAGACGCTGCACTAAAAAAAATTATTAGTGATTGGGAGCAAAAAAGCGGCATTAAAGTTAAATTAAATCTTTATAATCAAGATGAATTAATAAAAATAACTGAAATATCCTTAAATACATGAAAGTTACCTGATATTTTGTTTGGTTATTCTACAGATTTAGCCTTAAGTCCAGTTTTAGCTTGGCAAGGTAAACTAGCAGATGTTTCAGATGTAATAGAACCTGTAAAAAATCTTTATATTCCTAGTGCATTAGTAGCAGTTAATCTTTATAATAAAGTCGAAAACAAACGTAGTTTTTATGCTGTACCAATTAAACAAAACTCGATTCATATTTTTTACAGACGAGATTTATTAACAGCCGCAGGTTTAAGTGATAAAGATATTCCTAATGATTGGGAAGGCTTTTGGAATTTTTGGAAGCAAGCGCAAGATAAATTACGACAACAGGGAAATGAAAATATTTATGGTATTGGGTGGTAGCGAGAGAATTCGCGAAATAGTTTTATCTTTGCGTAATTTTTCTCGCCTAGATGAAGCTGAGAAGAAAATAGTAGATATTCACGAAGGTATTGATAGTACATTACTAATTTTACAACATCGTTTAAAAGGTCATGGAAAACATCAAGAAATTCATGGGATTAAAGAATATGGTAATATACCATTGATAGAATGTTATCCAGGACAATTAAATCAAGTATTTATGAATATTATTGCTAATGCGATCGATGCTTTTGAAATGGATAATTTAGACTATAAAAATAGAATTAATACTGATAATATTATCACTATCCGCACTAATATTTTACAAGAAAATTCCCAATTAATCATAGAAATAAAAGATAATAGGCCTGGTATTACAGAGAATATTACTAAATATTTATTTGACCCATTTTTTACTACTAAACCTGTTGGCAAAGGAACCGGCTTAGGTCTTTCTATTAGTTATAAAATTGTAGTAGAAAAGCATGGGGGCGAATTAAAATGTTTGTCAGAAATAGGAAAAGGTACAAGTTTTTTAATTCTAATTCCCCTTGATCAAACTAAGTAAAATATAATTTTTTAGTTATAAAATCAACAATTTAATTATATTAAAAATAAACAATATTTAAAAATTTAAGATACTAATGCTATCACTCCAACCGGAGAACCAGAACCATTTTCTAAACGTAGAATTCCTATAATTAAAGTAGTACCTTTAGGTGGTAATTGAGATAAATTAGTTAAATTTTCTAAAACTATTCTAGGTTTTTCTAATACCAAATAATTACTAATAAAAGTTTTATCTTGTGCTGCATCTATTCCATGTGTATCAATACCAATTCCAGCTATATGTCGATGTTGCAACAAAAATTCAGTAGCATCTTTTCCAATACCAGGAAAATGCATTTCTCCTAATTTATCAATATTGAAAAAAGCTTGTTTATCTTCCCATTTATTTTCCCATCCTGTGGAAATTAATACTATACTATCCTTGGGGATTTTTCCATATAGTTTTTCCCAATCTTTAAGATCATTAATACTAAGAATATAATCATAATTATCTATTACTTTATTGGAAATATTTATAACTATTGCTGGGATAATTAATGATTCTGCCGAGTATTGATCAATTCCTATACTACCAGGGTGAAAACTATTTGGGGCATTGATATGAGTGGCGCTATGTTCCCCAATGGAAAAACGGCGTAAATAATAACCATCTTTGTCTAATTCAGCAACATTTTCAAACTCTACAGGTGGGTCATTTGGCCAGATGGGAATATCAGTTTTAATAACATGACTGAGATGTATTGCTTGTTTATAGGTAATTGTTTTTAAGCCTGGGGTGATGTGAGAAAGTTTAAAAGTAGTTAAACGGTTAAGGAATTTGGCTATATTTGCTTTCATTATGGCTGATGTTTGTTTATGGAAAAAATTATAGTATGGGCTGGGAAATATTTGGAAAAAATTATCAAAGGGCTTTAGGTATTTATCCATCATAATAGATTACATTGCTGCCACTTATTCATTAAATTACTAAAAAATCTAATCCTGAAATTCTCTAATTTTTCTCACGATAAAGCTAGAATGTGTACTTACATTTTCTTTAGATGCGATCGCCAGCCGACATAGGAACAGCCGACTTTTACTTAAGTAACTTTCATGCCTAGTATTACACTAAAAACATATCCGAAACAAAAGCAAATATCCGACATAATTGCTAATCAAAGAATTTAATTTTAGTTTAAGATTTATAAGAAACTACCATTTAAAAGTAGGTATTATGATAGTTTTATTGTTAAAAGTAGGTAAATTAACGATATGACTACTTACAAAATAGAACTAGAAGGCGATGTACTTAGAATAAATTTTGGACAACCAGCGCAAAACAACCAGATTGTAAAAGATGCAGAAGCGCGTTTAGAAGAAATGAGTGAGGCAGGAATACTCAAAGGCGGAACATTGCTGAAAATTAACGGTCCTGCATCCTTACCTGTTGCCTGTGTATTAACTCATAAAGTTGCTCATCTTTATGGAGCAATAGGTGTTTTTGATCCGAAGTTGGGTAAATATGTCATCTGTATTACACATAATCCAGATTATCAGATAGGAGATTTAATTGATTAATTAAGATTTAGTTGAATACACTAAACAAGAAGAAAATAAAAATGAATCAATCCCATTGCGAACCTATTAAAGATGCTCAATTTATTTCTGATGATAATTTGAAACAATGGTTACAAGCAAAAGCTAGAGATTATCAATTAAGCTATTTATTAGCTCATGCTGATGATGGTGTAATTTGGGGGGAATTTCGCGGTCAAAACCTTGAGTTAATTACATCAGGAGATGACAATATATTTCCCCAATTTGCTAAATTACGAAATTGTAGACTTCAACAGTGTCTAATGTTTAACAAAAATGCTGAAATGATGTGAAAGTAGGTGATAACTGGAAAGCATAATCAAAGATTACAATAACCCAGAATGCCTTACTGATGAAAATCAAATACTCTGGGGAACTTAATCAGAAGGAAAACCTAAAAATGATTTTACGTTAGTTTCAGATGTTTTTCAAGGACTAAAACACGCTATACCTTTAATTAACATTAGTTTTAAAAGTAAAGATTATCGTCCTTTACGGTTAACAGTATGTCATTATATTGATTATAACAAGGATGATGGCGTAGCGAGAATTTATCTGAGTCGATTGTTAGATTTATATGCCAATAATCCATAGACAGGGGGAATATTCTTGAGCATAAAACTATGTTAAAATAGAAATAAATTACACCGAGGAAAAAATTATGATTGCTGAACCCCAATACCCTCAAAAAATGACTCCCGAAGAATACCTAGAATGGGAAGCTAAACAGGAGTTGCGCCATGAATATATTGACGGTGAAATTTTGTCTATGACAGGAGGGAGTATTCCTCATAACGATATAGCTCTCAATTTATATACAGCATTAAGACCTCATTTACGTCAAAGAGGTTGTCGAGTTAATGTATCCGATGTAAAACTTCAAACTAATCAAAACAATCGTTATTTTTATCCTGATTTAGTGGTAACTTGCCACCCAGAAGACTTACAATCTCGTAAATTTATTCAACACCCTAAAGTTATTGTTGAAGTTCTTTCTCCGAGTACAGCCAATTACGATCGCGCCCAAAAACTCAAATATTATCGTCAAATTCCCAGTTTACAAGAATATGTTTTAGTTGATTCTGAATCTATCTCCGTTGAAGTTTATCATCGAGGCGAAGGGAAAATGTGGTATTATTATAGCTGTACAGAAGGGGATGTAATCAGTTTAGAAAGTATTGAGTTTGAATGTCCCATTGAAGTTGTATATGAAGGGGTTAGTTTTGAGCAAGAGTAAGAGTTTAGAGCAATATTAAGTCGATTTATTTAAAAGGAGATTGCACCATGAATCCTAAAAATATTGACAAAATTACTGATAAAAACAGTAGAGCGATCGCACTTTACAATTTTGTAGAATTACCAGAAAAAGTAGTTGAAGCTGAACTACCTTTACCAGAAGGCGATCGTTATCATCCTAATCATCACAGTGGAAGAATTGAATGTACTTTAAACACAAAATCTTCTCATTGGTCAATGTAAACCGAAGGATAAAACAATTAATAAGTATAAATATCGTCCTGTTGTGCCAAATCCATTAGATGTAATGCGAGAGGTAAAAGAAATTCATCTAAAGTGCGATCGCCCATATCCATCTAACCGTAAAAAATCTGCAAAACAACCAATACAACAGTTTTCAAAAGGTTAAGAAATTGATACGTAATTGATATCCAAGTAGAAGAATGCCAGAAGCGGAAAACAACTATTATTTACGAAATTCCAGGCTCTGACTGCCAAGCAAAAGAAGAAATTTATAAACATAAAGTTTCTTTAAATGTGGGTAATATTCTGAAGGTTATTATTGTTAAGTGCCAAGGGAAAAGCGTTAGGAATGTCAAACAATTTTAATATTTTTTTATTATATATTTACACTTACCAAAAATTGCTTATACATTGGCGCGACTTCCCAAAGATATGTTAGATAATGAATATTGTCGTAAATCTTTAAAAAGTCCGTATAATGCGCCTTATTTTCAGGCGATCGCCACTTGAATAGAATTACTTAACTGCAAGGAGAGCCATGACTCAAACAACGACTAAAACCAAACTTAATTTTGAAGAATACCTTGATTATGACGATGGTACTGATAACCGTTATGAATTGGAAGATGGAGAATTAATACTAATGAATCCACCAACATTTCGTCATGCCTTTATAATTAGCTTTTTGACCAATGCTTTTGCATCACAAATTAAGCAGCTTAATTTACCTTGGATAACTTTATCGGGAATTGGGGTAAGAACCTCTATAAGTCGTGCTAGAATTCCCGATATTTGCATAGTTAATCGAGAAGAAATTCCCAATTTAGATGTATCTGCGGTTATGGAATCAGCCATAATAGCCGTAGAGATTGTTAGTCCGGAATCACGAAGTAGAGATTATCGGTTTAAGCGTTCTGAATATAGCGTAGTGGGAATTACCGAATATTGGATTGTCGATCCAACCGAGCAAAAAGTTACTGTTTTGACCTTAGTGGAGGGATTGTATGAACAGGTGGAATTTAGAGGAAGTGATAAAATTATTTCTCAAATTTTACCCGAATTAACTTTAACTGTGGAACAGGTATTGCAAGGGTAAGTAATTTATACTTAAAATTGAAATGTTAATTAGGAATAGTTATGACACCAGAAGATAAACAGGGAGCATCTCAATTTTGTAAAAAACCACTATGTTAACTATGTAAACATTTATAATTTTTGTTCATAGGCCCAAAGGGGCGCTAAAGCGCAACAACGGTTTTT
>CAWUOF010000055.1:0-13051 GCA_963923765.1 uncultured bacterium
CCAACAAATATTATGCCTGTCGTTCTAGGGTAGCTTCCATAGTGCTAGTTAAAGAATGCCCAGACATAATGCCGCTAGAGAGAAAATATTTATCAGCATTGAGTCTGTGGAGAGTTTCAAAACCACTACGACGCTGGCGATCGCCCAGAACCCAATAGCGTTGGACAATAGTTTCCGGAGAAATCCAACCTTCTCCTTCAACTTGGCCCCATTCACTATGTTGAAGTACAAAAGTATATTGGCGTTCGCCGCCATCGAGATGCCCCCGATACTGGAAAGTAATTTCCGCGCGATCGCTACCTGGAAATACAAACTTAGTAATCATCGTGAACCAATCTTCACGATTCCAGGCCACTAAAGTTCTGCCTTTAACAATAATTGGCATTCCATCTCGTTCTAACCAATTTCCTTCCAAAATCCATCGGCCTGGTTCTAGTAAAAAGGTGTGAGCCACAATGCTACCCCTTGGTGTTTAGATGCTTGCTGCAATATGCTTTAATGATGACTTTTTAATGCCTCTAATAGCATTTTATGTTATCACGTGACAGTTTACAGAATGAAAATCTCCTAAAACTAATGCCGATCGCGCACCAGTGACCTCTGGTAGATTTCCAGGAATACCTAACTGATGCCAATAGGCTAAAACTGCAAAGGCGATCGATTCTTTTAAATCAGCATTTAATCCTACCTCATCAGTCGTTAAGACCCTTACCTGTCCCAGATTAACTATCAATCTTGCTTTTAAATAAAGATTTCTCGATCCTCCCCCACATAAAAACACCTCCTGGGGCATTTGGGGTAAAAAATTATCATAACTATGCTTAATAGAGATAGCCGTTAATTCTGTTAAAGTTGCCAGTAAATCAGCAGCACTAAGATTATATTCCTGTGCATCAGCTAAACATTGCTGTAAATACGCTAAACCAAATAACTCCCGACCAGTAGATTTAGGTGGGGGCTGCTGAAAAAAATCATGTTTTAGCCATTTTTGCGCTAAGGGCTGACAAATATTACCTGTAGCTGCCCATTCTCCATCTTTATCATAGGTTTTTTCCCCTTTAGATAGGTATTCTACTGCTAAATCTAAAAGGGTATTTCCCGGCCCTGTGTCCCATCCTAGTACTGACGATAACCAATTTTCTTGGCTTTGGGCAGGAATGTAAGTAACATTGCCAATGCCACCTAAATTTTGAACACACCGATGATATTTACTATCTCCCAATAAGTAAGCATCGACGCGAGGCACTAAAGGTGCGCCCTGACCGCGATCGGCAATATCCGCCGATCTAAAATTACTTACTGTGGGAATTCCTGTTAAATAAGCGATTAATGCCCCTCGACCCAACTGTAAACTATAGCCTAAATCAAAAGTTGCTGCTGGATTTTCTTGGCCAATTTGTTTTTTAATCAAGGGACGATGGTAAACTGTTTGACCATGAGAGCCAATTAATTCGGCTTTTGGTTGATTTTTTTGTAGGGCTATGGCTGCGGCGGCAAATTCCTTAGCGATCGCATCATCTAAGGCAGCAAATTCTGCCATAGACAAAACCCCACCACCACAGACATTTAATATTTTTTCTCGCAATTCAACAGAATAAGGATAAGTTTTTCCTGCTATTAATTTAATTTTTAAATCCAACTCCCTCCCCACAATATCTACCAAAACAGCATCAATACCATCTACTGATGTACCACTCATTAAACCAATTACTAGCAATTTCTTATAACTCCTTAATAATATTTTTCTAAACCCAAATTTTATTAAATAAACCCTTAACTACCTATTTTCTTCCCTAAGATATCACAATCACTAATTTTTTAAATTAAATATTTTTCCTATTTATTTCAATAGGCTATATCATAAATTTATACTCATTGGTGAATACTACCATCAGGCATAATTGTACCTGTTAGTTTTGTATGTTGTAAATTTGCTCCACCTATTTTTGCCCCTGTTAAATCTGCTCCCGATAAGTTTGCATAAGTTAAATTTGCAGCCCGCAAATCTGCTGATACTAATTCCGCACCACTTAAATCAGCATGATTCAAGTTTGCTCCTCTTAAGTCTGCTTGAGTTAAATTTGCTGTTCTTAATTTAGAACTATTTAAATGAGCATCTTTTAAGTTAGCCCAACTTAAATTAGCATAATTTAAATTACAAGAACTAAATATAGTGTTAGCCAAATTTGCTTTACTTAAATTTGCCGTATTTAAATTAGCATTGTTTAACTGTGCTTCCCTTAAATTAGCTTCTGTTAAGTTGGCTTCACTAAGATTAACCGATTTTAAATCAACACCACTTAATTCCGCTTTTTCTAATGATGAACCAGGAGTAATTAAATAAGCTCCAGTACCAGTAAAATCAAAATCTTGAGGAAAATTTTCAGGGTTACATAATGCTTGCTGAAGGTTAGCATCTTTTAAATTAGCTTCTGTTAAGTTAGCTTCTAATAGATTAGTTTTACTCAGATTAGCATTACTTAAATTTGCCTTGATAAAATTAGCTTTTCTGAGATTACTTTCACTTAAATTAGCTTTGGTTAAATTAGCATTAATTAAATTTACTTGTTGAGATAAATCTGATTTACTAAGATTTGCTTCCCTCATATCTGCTTCACTAAAATCTACGCCAGAAACTTGTTTAATTTGACTTAAATTAGCTTTAATAAGTTTAGCTTGTTTAAATTTAGCAGAATTTATGATTACCTGGGTTAAATTAGCATGGCTTAAGTCAGCATTACTTAAATCTGCACTATATAAATTTGCTTCAATTAAATTTACTCCTCTTAGTTTGGCATTAACTAAATTTGCTGAACCTAGATAGGTTTTATACAGATTAGCATTATCTAAATTAGCTTCAGATAAGTTGCTATTTTGTAAATTAGTCTCGCTTAATGAAACTGATTTTAAATTAGCTTTACTTAAATTAATTTTATTGTGTAAAACTTGTTTAATTAGAATTGCACCACTGAGATTAATTCCGGAAAAATCTCGTTCTCCTGACTGATATTGCTGCAAAAATTCTTCAGCACTTATCGGGGGTTCTTGATTAATTTCATTAATTTCTTCTGTATTTTCTTCTATATCTTCATATTCTATTTCCGCAGCATCATCTGTTGTATCTAAAGAATCAATGGCTATTTCTTGCCTAATAATATCTACATCTATAGTTTCTGCTTCTTCAAAACGCTGAATTAATTTTTGAATAATATGAGTATCTGTGGTGCGAATTGCTATTTCTCGATCTTTATTTTCTTCTGGAGAGGCGAAAAAGTTATGACTGCTTATCATAGCAAAAGCTTCTATTTCTTGGGGAGATGCTTCGCCAATGCAGACTAAGAAATTTTCATGGGTGCCGAGTAGTTTTAGGCGAAATTTATCAGGATAAGCTGTTTGGAGTTGGAGTAAATTTTCTAGGGCATTATAACGTAAGCCTGTGCCTATTTCACTGCGATCGCTCCAACTTCCCCAGCCAATATCTATAAAAACTTTTCGATTTAACAGCCCTTTTAAATTTTCTATTATTTCATCATTAATACTATTTTTACTTAGCCAAGGAGAAACTAATATTAAACGTACTCTAGCTTTATTTAGGGCTTCTATAAGTACACGCCGAATTGCAATATTATCGCATACTAATTCATTTTTAAAATTATTAACTATTGGTTGTATTATCTCTGGTTTAATAGCAATTTTATTATCAATAATTTGCTGATAAGTCTGAGTATAATCTATGGTAAAAGCATCGCGATCGACTGTTATTATTTCTCCATATAAATCATTGTCTAAAGTACCAGAAATAGTTTCGTCACTGTTATTATTAGCCTTAAGATCTACAATATTATTAATTTTATCTTGAATTTTGCTAATTTCTGCGCGGAGACTTTCTATCTGTTGGCCTTCTGTCCGAGAATTAAAATTTTCATTAAGATTATCAACATATCGTTTTAAGCCGACAATATATTTTCTGAGGAGAATTTGTTGTTGTTCAATTTGTTCTAGTCTGCCTAGTATAATGGTTGATAAATCTGCTTCTAGGTTAGTCATAGTAAATAGGTGGATAATAATTATCGGATATGTGGTGGTTAATGGTATTTAATCTTAAAATACCAATTATTATTTTTATGTTAACAGATATTATACATCTTATTTTGCTTAAACAGCTAAAAAATTTATACAAATTTTATACATAAATTCATATAAAAACATAATATATATTTTTTATTATTGGTTACTATTGTTTTGTGATCATTGCAGTCATAATTTTATATTATTCGGCTATCCGAGTTAAGATAGCCGATGCAAAAATCAACAGTTCCGTTAAATACAAATGCAGGGTAATTAAGATAAAAGGGAGTAAAAAGGGGGGAAATTTTAAATCATAATGAGAGCCATGATATCTTCTGACATTTCAAAATTAGCAGTAACATTTTGAACATCATCGAGGTCTTCTAAAGCATCCATGAGTTTAAGAAGAGAGCGAGAGCGATCGACATCATTAACTTCCATAGTATTAGTAGGGATCCAGCGTAATTCAGCTTGGCGCAAAGAGTAGCCTAAGTGTTTAAGAATTTTACTAAGATTTTCCAAATTAGCTACCTCAGTAAAAACCTCTGCACCATCATTATCTTCGCCGGTGAGTAATTCATAATATTCTGCGCCACCTTCCAGGGAAGCTTCTAACAGCTTATCCTCATCAATCTTACCGGTGATAGCAACAACACCTTTTTGTTGAAACATCCAGCTTACACAGCCAGTTTCGCCCAGATTACCGCCATTTTTACTAAAAGCAACTCGGAGGTCAGCAGCAGTGCGATTACGATTATCAGTAAGAGCTTCTATGAGAATCGCCACTCCACCGGGGCCATAGCCTTCATAACGAATAGATTCTAGTGATGAACTACCAGAGTCGAGTTTACCTGCCCCTTTAGCGATCGCTCTTTCAATATTATCATTAGGAATACCAGCCGCTTTAGCTTTTTCAATAGCATTTCGTAATTGAAAATTAGCTTCTGGATCTGGCACACCCGTGCGAGCGGCCACAATTATTTCGCGAGAGATTTTCGTAAAAATTTTGCCTTTAACAGCATCAACCCTCGCCTTTTGACGTTTGATATTAGCCCATTTACTATGACCAGCCATCTACCTTAAAAACTAACAAAAACTCGATTTACTATAGCCTTAAGCAGCAGCTAAGAAAATATGGTTTAGCTAAATGCTATTATCAATTATGGAATAAACCTGAGCAGAAAACCTAATTATTTACATTTTGCTTATTTAACCGAGAAAAAGGCAAGATAATGTTATAATGACGGTGTTGCAGAGTTTAAATGCTGCACGCTTGCAAGGCGAATTTCCCAAAGGTAAAAAGCAATCTGAGTCGAACAAGCCCATGAAAAGTGGGAAAATCAAGTCACAGATTTGAAAAGAAGTGGGTAGGTGCCCACTTTTTTTGTTGGAGAATATTTTATGACCCATCCACTCATCCCCAAAATAATAGATTTAGCCACCCCAGTAGCTCAAAGTTTAGGATTAGAGGTAGTCGGAGCGGTGTTTCACACCAATCAACGCCCTCCGGTGCTGAGAGTGGACATAAGCAATTTACAGCAGGACACCAGTTTGGATGACTGCGAGCAGATGAGTAGGGCGTTGGAAAAAACCTTAGATGAGGCAGATTTGATACCAGAGCAATATGTACTAGAGATTTCCAGTCCAGGAATATCCAGAGAACTGACAACCGATCGAGAATTTATTTCCTTCAAAGGATTTGCAGTAATTGTCCAGACATTAGAACCCATAGAGGGAAAAATCGAGTGGCAAGGGCAGTTAATTCGTCGAGATGAAGAAGCAGTGTATCTAAATCAAAAAGGGCGTGCGATCGCGATTAAGCGAAACCTAATTAGCAAAGTCCAATTAGCCGATCGACACTAAAACCAAACTAAAAGCAGACTAAAGGATCTGAAACTGCACACAGTCTGGCACCTGCACTCAAATAAGAAAAATTTTCAGCACTTACAACCAAGCAACAGCTAAAAATTAAGGAGGTTTTACTTATGTCAATAGTCCGTCTTCCCGGACTCAAAGATATGATTGACGGGATTAGTCAAGAGCGCAACTTACCGAGAAATGCAGTCAGAGATGCCTTAAAAGAAGCCCTAATCAAAGGATACGAGCGATATCGGCGGACTCTAAACATAGAGCGAGCATACTTTGAAGAGGACTACTTTGATAACTTTGAAGTCGAATTAAACGTTGAACAAGAAGGATTTCGCATATTAGTCACCAAAACCATAGTTACAGAAGTTAGTAGTTTAGATCATCAAATTTCCTTAACCGAAGTACAAGAAGTAGCGCCCGAAGCCCAATTAGGAGACACCGTAATTTTAGATGTCACCCCAGATCAGAAAGAATTTGGCCGGATGGCTGCAATTCAAACCAAACAAGTACTTTCTCAAAAATTAAGAGATAAACAAAGACTACTAATTCAAGAAGAATTTCAAGCCTTAGAAAACCCCGTACTCAACGCCAGAGTATTGCGCTTTGAGAAACAATCTGTAATTATGGTCGTGAGTAGCGGTTTTGGTCGGCCAGAAGTAGAAGCGGAACTGCCCAAATATGAGCAGTTACCCAACGATAACTATCGAGCCAATGCCACTTTTAAGGTTTATCTAAAAAAAGTTTTTGAAGGTTCTCGTCGGGGACCACAATTACAAGTATCCCGAGCCGCTGCTGGTTTAGTTGCCGAATTATTTGCCAACGAGGTGCCAGAAATTCAAGATGAAATTGTGCGTATAGTCGCTGTGGCCAGAGAAGCCAATCCTCCCTCGCGGCACGTTGGCCCTCGAACTAAAATAGCTGTAGATACCTTAGAGAGAGATGTAGATCCGGTGGGAGCCTGCATAGGTGCTAGGGGGTCTCGGATTCAAGTAGTGGTAAACGAACTGCGGGGTGAGAAAATAGACGTAATTCGCTGGTCTCCAGATCCGGCTACCTATATTTCTAATGCCCTTAGTCCAGCTAAAGTGGATGAGGTACGCTTGATAGATCCAGAGAAACGTCAAGCCCATATTTTAGTATCTGAAAATCAACTAAGTTTAGCCATAGGCAAGGAAGGACAAAACGTGCGTCTAGCCGCCCGGTTAACCGGATGGAAAATAGACATTAAAGATACAGCCCATTACGACTACGAAGCCGAAGATAATAAAATTGCCCAGGAAAAAGAAGCTGAGGCAAGTGCTATTAATGACGAGTACAATCAAGAAATAGAAGAAACTGAAGAAAAGGAGATAACAGCCTAAGTCAATTTCACAAAGAGCCGAAATGCTGCCCAAGGGGGGAAGCCAAATCGTTCTGGAAATGGGGAAAAGTATAAAAGTTTTATAAATGAAACTTAACTACCGACGCTGTATTAGCTGTCGCCAAGTAGCTAGTAAAGATGCTTTTTGGCGAATTGTTAGAGTATATCCCTCTCACCAGATACAATTAGATGAAGGGATGGGGCGTTCTGCCTACCTTTGTACTCAGGCTACCTGCCTCAGCGCGGCTCAGAAAAAAAATCGACTGGGCAAAGCGTTAAAAGCACAGGTGCCCAAAGAAATATATCAAACCCTGTGGCAACGTTTATCTGCGTCGCCCTCAGATAATAAACCTCAACCGGTAACGAGTTACCATCGTAACCAAGAGGAAAATATCTGCTCCCCAATTACCTCATCGGTCAATGGCAAAATAGAACCAGAGTGAATAAAAAAGCACTCTAGCTAAAGTGGCCAAAGAGATCGAAGCAGTTTTTCAAAAATTTGTGCAAGATTATAAAGGAAGCAGTTTAAGTCAATGGGGGGTTGCCAGCAGTCTATTGCCAAGTTTCTCGTTCTTTGTCAGGAAAGCTGGCAGCGGCCTCAACCCCTAACATTATTTAATATTCTATGGGCCACTAACTACAAACCGGCAGGTACAAAGAGGGAGAAGTGGATGAACAACGCCAAAGTCAGAATTTACGACCTATCGAAGGAATTGAAGTTGGAGAACAAGGATATCTTGGCAGTTTGCGAAGATCTTAATATAGCTGTTAAAAGCCATAGCAGTACTATTAGCGAATCAGATGCAGAACGCATTCGCAACCAGGCAGCAAAATATGTAGCCAATCACCCCTCTCCTAAGCGTGGGGGACATAATTCCCAGTCTGGCACTGCTGGTAAACATCGGGATAATGCTCAGGCCAGTGAAGCTGGCTCGCGACCTATACGCAAGTCGCAACAAATTTTAGAGGTTCGTCAAGTACAAACTCGTCCGGTTTCTCAAGTAAAACAGCAGGGGGAAGGAAATGTGGATAAATCACAAACATTAGTTGCTGTACCCCCAGGCTCACCAGTTAATCAGCAAAACCCAGTAAATAATAAACCGACGCTGCCTAATAGACCCGTGCCCCAAAAACCGAGTCATACCAATTCAGAAGAAAAAATTTCTGGGCCAATGAGTCAGGAAACAGCTCAAACTGGTGGTCGAGAAAAACCAGTGCAAAATCAAGGTGCACAGCATTCCCAGCCAGGACAAGAACGCTCTAAAAGTGAAGCTAAACCCCATTTGATTGGTCCACCATCAAGGCCAGCACCGCCCCAGGGAAATCGCTCTGGCAATGCCGGCGGCAGTCGGCCTATTTTGAAAAAAGCTAAACAAGAACAAGCAGGAAAAGAAGCCCCAGTAGGAGGAAAAGAAGCACCCCAGCGGACTGAAAACCCAAATCGCGCCGAAGGAACGCCAGGGAAAAAACAGCGTAATCGCGATCGCGATCGTCATCATCACCATAGCGGTGAAGGGAATAAACCACAACCACCAACAACAGTGGCAGCACCAACTTTAGATCCACTACGGCCTAAACCAGTGCTGAAGCTCGATCGGGAAAGTGCAGCAGCAGAAATAGCTCCTATTCCTAATCGTAGCCGCATCATAGAAGAGGATGCTACTACTGAAAACGAGGAAGATTTATTAATCCTAAACCGACCAACTCCACCCCGTCCACCGAAGAAAACGAAAAAACGGGAAGAAGAAGAAGATGATATGTCAGAATTGAGCGAAAAAGGGCTCAAAGCTGGCAAAGGAACTAAACGCCGTACCAAACTGACAATAGACGAAGATGATGAAGATTTTGAAAGCGAATTAGAAGAAATAGCGCCTACAATCCAAGTTAGTCTGTCAGTAGCTCGTCCCGCTAGACCGAAAGGAATATCCACTAAGGCTGTACCTACGGCTATCATGCCTAACAAAGGGCAAAAAGGTAGCGCAAATAAAGATAACTCAAAAGCCGCCCGCCGCGATCGCCGGGAACAAGCCGAAAAAGAAGAACGCCCAGAAAATATAATAATTACAGGGCCACTCACTGTCCGAGAACTGGCTAACGAGCTTGTCGTCCCTGAAACAGAAATTGTCAAAAAACTTTTCTTCAAAGGGATGATGGTGCAAATCACCCAAACCCTAGACATACCCACTATTATTATGGTGGCCGAAGAACTAGGAGTAACAGTAGAAACGGCAGAAAGAGAATCTGAAGCCATAAAAACTACTGAAATGATCGATGCGGAAGACCTGGAAAACTTGCAAAGCCGTCCTCCAGTAGTTACCATCATGGGTCACGTAGATCACGGTAAAACCACTCTACTAGACTCCATCCGTAAAACTAAAGTAGCTCAGGGAGAAGCAGGCGGTATTACCCAGCATATCGGTGCTTATCACGTAGATGTAAGTACAGACTCAAAAACTCAGCAGGTTGTCTTCCTAGATACCCCTGGTCACGAAGCCTTTACAGCGATGCGGGCAAGAGGAGCCAGAGTAACAGATATTGCTATTTTAGTTGTGGCAGCCGATGATGGCGTTCAACCGCAAACAATAGAAGCTATTAGTCATGCTAAAGCTGCGGAAGTACCGATTATTGTCGCCATTAACAAGGTAGATAAAGAAGATGCTAACCCCGATCGCGTCAAACAAGAATTGATGGAACATGGGTTAGTACCTGAAGAATGGGGTGGCGATACTATCATGGTCCCAGTTAGCGCCCTCAAGGGAGAAAATCTCGATAACTTGCTAGAAATGATTCTGCTGGTAGCAGAAATTGAGCAGCTTTCCGCTAACCCAGACCGTCCCGCCAAAGGAACCGTCATAGAAGCTAACCTAGATAAATCCAGAGGCCCAGTAGCTACCCTGCTATTACAAAATGGGACACTGCACGTCGGCGATATTCTGGTAGCAGGTTCGGCAATGGGTAAAGTACGGGCTATGATTGACGATCGAGGCCAAAGAGTAGAAGCCGCTACCCCCTCCTTTGCTGTTGAAGTACTCGGGCTTGGTGACGTACCCGCCGCCGGGGATGAATTCGAGGTATTCCAAAACGAAAAAGAAGCCCGTGCCCTGGCAGAATCTCGTGCCGAGCAACAACGTCAATCACGCTTACTACAAGGACGAATCAGCCTCAGTACCCTTTCTGCTCGCGCTCAAGAAGGTCAGTTAAAAGAACTCAATTTAATTTTGAAAGGAGATGTCCAAGGTTCTGTAGAAGCTATTATCGCAGCCCTCCGACAACTGCCACAAAATGAAGTACAACTACGAGTACTCTTAGGCGCCCCTGGTGAAGTAACCGAAACTGATATCGACTTGGCCGCCGCCAGCGATGCCGTAATTATTGGGTTTAATACCACCCTAGCACCAGGAGCAAGACAAGCTGCTGACCAAGCTGGGGTAGACGTGCGGGAATACAATATTATCTACACCCTCCTAGATGATATTCAAGGCGCTATGGAAGGTCTACTTGAACCGGAATTAGTAGAAGAACCTCTAGGTCAAGTAGAAGTCCGGGCTGTCTTCCCTGCCAGTAAAGGTTCCGTTGCTGGTTGCTATGTCCTGTCTGGTAAGATCATCCGTAACTGTAAAGTACGGGTGCGTCGTCATGGTAATGTTATCTATGAAAATAACCTTGATTCCCTCCGCCGTATGCGAGATGATGTCAAGGAAGTTAATGCCGGCTATGAATGCGGTATCGGTTTAGATGGCTTCCATGATTGGATGCAAGGCGATATTATTGAATCTTTCCGCATGGTAACTAAACGACGTACTCTATCACAAAATTAGGGTAATATAAAAATAGCTAATGGTTGATTATAAAATCACATTAACCATTAGCTATTAATTAATAATACGTATAGCCACTAAAGAAAACAAGGAATAGAAAACCGGAAAAAATAAAAAATAGAGGTTGTTTAAACTAGATATTTTAATGTTATTTTTAAAAGATGTTGAAATTAAATAAATTATTTAAAAATATAAGATAAATTATAATCACAAATCTCAAATTCAAATAGTTAAATATTAATATGCGTTCTTTTTGGTCTGACCCTTTTTTGTGGATTCATCTTGCGGGAATTGCAGCTATTCCTATTTTATTAGAAACTGTCTTAGTTGGGCTGGCAATAGGTAAACCAATTTTACCTGCTTGGATAGAAGTAATTTTAATTGGTGTAATAGGAATTTTGCCCATATTGCTGATGCAATGGCTACGACCTTTTGATATTTTTAGCGTTTTAATGCTGGCAATAAAACCAGAAAAGTTAAATATCCAACAAAGACGAATTTTGGGGATGTTTAAATCTCCAGTAAATAAAATTATTGCGGTTATTGTTGCTGCTGTTTTGGCTGTTATTCTCTGGCAACTTTATCGTATTGCTCCTTTAGCTTTTTTTGCTGTTTCTTGGCTGCCTCAATATCGATCGCTAGGCTTAATAATAGCTTGCTTGGCATTTTTAGCTACTAATTTATTTTTGCAAATACCCATTAGTGTCATGGGAGTTATGCTTACTAGCGAAGCTAAATATTTAAATACTGAACCTTATGCTGTAGCAGAAATTCGCAAAGATTTTACTATTTTGGGATGGCAGGTAAATCAAATTTTACCAGAATCTGTAGTTGGTTATGAAATTAAAGCTGATAACGCTGATAACTCAGTACAAGAAACAAATGTAACTAATTCTTTTGGGATAAATTCTGATAAGAAACCAAATGATTATTTATTCAATTATTGGAGGTAAACCCACTTGATTCCAATAATAAGTAAATTTAACTGGCTGATATATACCCCAAGCTATTCCCATCGTAATAAATATACCTGTACAAGCTAATAAAATAGAAATTAATAGCGCTAAAAAACTGGGTTCTCCAGGTTGGCGATCGCCGCTTACTGACAAAGTAAAATAACGATGAGAAGAGGGTTTTTTATAAACTTTTTTCCTGATTTTAACCTGATTTTCCTGGGAATTTGCAAAGGATGGGTTTTGTGTAGCAGGGTTTTGTGTAGGAATGGGTTTTAAAGGAGAAGTTACAGATGGTAATTTTCTATTTATTTTTATCGGAGGTAATGGTTTATTAACTTTTATGTTTTGATATTTATAATTTATATCTACTTGTAAAGGTTTTGGTACTTCTGTAGATACCTTCATCATGTCATGTAATTTTTGGGTAATAATTAGCGATCGCACCCCAGTCCGACACCATTGTAATAAATTTGTCGAACTAATTGCACAAAGATTTTTAACATTTAAAGCTTGAATTCTCTGCAATAAAGGCTGATTATTAGTGACAAATACCACTAAATTATCTGGTTGTTCCTGGGATAAACCAAAAACACATTGAGCTACAGCTACCACCAAACGAGCTTGTTTACTATGATGTGATTCAGCAGCAGGCATTAGTAAAGCATGGGTAGCTGTAGCTTTCGTTATTATCCAGCCACTATTGCGCCAAAACCGATTAAATTCCCTAGCTACTTTCTCTTCTACAGGATCTATAGTTTGCCCTGAGATATATTTTATCTCGTCATAAATTACCTGGGGTAAATAACAATTACCTATATGTATATATTCTTGCCATTCCTGAGTTTTGCCAACTAACAGAGCACTGGTATCAAAAACTAATAATATCCGAGGTAGTGCGATCGTATTCATAGTCTTAGGGGCATGGGGCATGGGGCTGTCTCTTATACACATCTGACGCTGCCGACGATACTCCTTGTGTA
>CAWUOF010000056.1:0-12954 GCA_963923765.1 uncultured bacterium
ATTTTAACTTATCTAATTCCCGCGTAATATTTTTACTTAATTCTTCTAAAATTTGGGTAATACCTGCTACTTCTTGTTGGCAACGTTCCTGTAAAGTTTTTTGTAAAGAATTAGCCCGTTCATTCATTCTTTTTTCTAAGCTATTCATTAGGGATGATGCATAATTATCCCAAGACTTAACTAATTTATCTTTAATTTCGGTAGAAATTTCACCGGGAAAGGCAGAATTTAAAAGTTCACGAATTTTTATTGTAGTTAAACGATTAAATTTACCTTCTTTAAGAATACCGCCAGCAGTAATTACTTCTTCGTGTAAACGTTGACGATCGCCGCCTAAAATTACCAAACGTCCATAGGCAATAACGGCGGGAATTTCTAAGAAGGTAGAGGGTACTAATTGTATAGTCACACGATGCAAATTTTTATTACCTTCTTGAGACCAAACTTCTGCCCTGAGTAGACGTAAACACATTTGTACTAAACGATGATTGAGATGTACTAATACTATTTCATCGCGATCGCGGGCTAATTCTGGGTCGAAAGTAATCGGGCGAATTTTGCCGGTGTGGGGATGGGCTAACCCTTCGCTACACTTTGACCAACTACCTTTTAAAGCAGGTAAATCATAACATTTTTTATGTAGAGATGTGGGGAGTTTTTCCATAATAGAAGATTCGATAGCAGCAGGAATTAAAGCTGGTTGTTTAGCAATTTCCAAACCAATTTTAACTACTGCTTCAATATTATCAGGAGTTAACCGTAGATTATGGCGAGTTTCTTGTAACTGTTCCTGTAATTCTTGTATTTGTTTTTTAACTTGCCGTTCAAATTTTAACATTTGGCGGATAGGTTCTGATTCTTTTTCAGCTTGGGAAGTATCTAATTTAATTCGGTTTCCTAACATAGCTTCTTCTACTTGTTGAGCAATTACTGGCCCAACTTTCCCCAAATCTTCGCGAATAGTATTCATTTTTAAGGCTGCCCGCATTAAAAATTCTAAATCTCCTTCTAAATCTCCGGGACGTATATTTTCAATCTTTTGTTTTTGATAACTTTTGCCAACAAAATGATAGATATTAACTTGATTAGCTTTTTGTCCATGTCGATCGATTCTACCATTACGTTGTTCCATGCGATTAGGATTCCAGGGAATTTCATAATGGATTAAATTACAACAATAATTTTGTAAATCTAATCCTTCTGATGCTGCATCAGTAGCTAATAATATTCGTACATTAGAAATATCTGGTTTAGCTTGAAATGCGGCTTTAATTTTTTCGCGTTCTTGGGAATTTATACCACCATACAGCATCATTAAACGGTCATTTTCTGCCATGCCTCGACCCGCTAAAATGTCGTACAGCCATTTTTGCGTAGTACGATATTCTGTGAAAATAATTACCCTGTTTTCAGACCAATTACCATTAGGTTTAATATGGGTATCAATCCAGTTTAATAACTCTTCGGCTTTAGCATCTGGACGACGAGAAGCAGTTTCAGCCCAGGTTATTAATTTATTTAATAAATTTTGTTCTTCTGGTGTTAATTCTCGAAATAAAGCCGAAGTCAGAGATACCAGATCTCTTGTAGATTCTTCGTAAATTTCATCATCGGCAAATTCTTCTTCTATTCCTTCTAATTGTCGCCGTAAAATTCCTATATTTGTTTTAGTTAAACTTCGCTGTTTTTTTCTTTTAGCGGTTTGTAGTGATTTTTGATGTTGTTCTAGGGTAGTTAAAAAGGCAGCCGGTGAGGAAAATAAGCGTTTTTTTAATAATTTTAATACAAATTCTGTGGCATAAAGTTCAGTTTTATCTACGGCATCTTGGCGGCGAAGTTTAGTATATTTATTTAAGTAATCATTGGCTTGTTTTTCTGCCGATGAGTAATCTACTAAAATTGATTGTAAGTTGCGTTGAGGAAATCGGGGGGAACCATCCCATTTTGGGGGTAATTCTGCTTTGAGGCGTCTAATCATAATTACTTGTAATTGATGGCGATCGGGGGGAACTTCCCTGGCAAAACGTTGAGAATCAAGTAATTCTAATAGGGCGGTAAAACTTTCTTGATAGCCATTATGAGGAGTAGCAGTTAAAAATAATTTATGTTCAAAATGGGGTACTAATGCACGAATTGTAGCAGTACGTTGGGAGTCGATCGCATAGCGTCCACCACCAGCAGGGGCGATATTATGGGCTTCATCTAGTATTAATAAATCAAAACGACGTACATAAATAGATTCTCTTTCTGTAGGAAAGCTTTCTTTAATTAACCGTAAAGGGCGATCGCGCTTAATATAATCTATAGAAGTAATCAAGCGGGGAAAATGTGTCCAAGGATTAATATGTAAACCACGATTTCGGCGTAAATATCGCATTAATTCACTATTCACAATGCGAAAATCTAACCCGAATTTATCTCGCATTTGTTCTTGCCATTGTATTTGTAATGCAGAAGGACAAATTATTAATATTTGTCGCACTCTTTGCCGTATAATTAACTCTTGGGTAACTAATCCCGCTTCAATAGTTTTACCCAAGCCAACATCATCAGCAATTAATAAATTAACTCGCGGCATTTGAATAGCCCGGACTACTGGATCTAGTTGATAATCTTCTATATCAATACCACTCCGAAAAGGTGATTGTATATTCCTTACATCTGCACTAGAAGCGGCCCCCCAATGTACCGCATCTAAAAAAGCTGCTAATCTTTCTGGTGTATCAAAATCACTAGGAAAAGGTAAATCCATTTTTTCATAAACAAAAGCCCCTACTTCTAATTCCCAAATTACTTGTAATTCTTCTCCCAGGGCATCATCTTCTATACAGGAAATAGTTACTAAATGTTGTGGTTTTTTTATACCTTGCTGTAGGGGACTATCGGGAATATTAGAGGCCCGAATGTTAGTAGCAACAAACCGACGACCGCGCACTTCTACTAATTGCCCAGGTTCTGGCAAGGCTTTAATTAATGTCATGTTTTTTCCGCTAATCAGCAAGTTATAGAAAATATTAAGTTTATTATAACTAGCCTGGGGAAACTTTACCAAAATAATTATAATGTGATAATCTAAATTTTATGGTAATTGCCATAATTGCAACAATTACCGCAATTTTAATCATACCCCTATTAATTTATGGTCTATGTTGATTTGTAAATTATTGTTTTTAACCGCTATATATTTACTAAGAATGATAAAAATATGGATGTATTTCATCCATACTTTAGCTTAAGAAAATATCTATATTTTTTAGATAATCTAGCCAAGACAACGCCATAAAAATTTTACAATATCTACCCTCGCCAGAATTAATCAACCTTAATAAACCTTGAAGATTTTGTATTATGCACATTATTAAACTTCCCTCAACTCTTCCCAACGACTTAGATTATTTAAAAAATATTAACCAACAACTCCAGGCAGGTACAGGTAAATTAGATTGGAGTGGAGTAATTTCTGCGCCTAAATCAGTTTTAGAGATACTTTTAGCCGATATTGATGCCGATAGCGAAGTATTAAATTTAGATAATGAAGGAATTGCCGACCACATTATTGATGCTGTAAATGATTATTTTTTATATTTACAAATATCTAAATCGGATAGAGAAGAAATAAATATAGAAAATAATATTGTAGGTAATAATGTAAATAATAATGTAAATAATATTGAAACTAGCCAAGATTCTATTAAAGATAAGCAAGAAATAGCGGTTAATATACCCCTGCTAAATAAACCCAGTCCGGTAGAAATTCGCTGGGAATTAGAAAAAATGATTGTCAAAGATTTATTAGGGCCAGTGAATGGGGAAAAAGAAGAAATAAACGAAAGAAAAGTTAGCGATCGCTATCTTGTCGGTGTACTAGCCCCACGATTTCGGAATAAAGACCCCGAAGAAGAAGCGGAACAACAAGACAATTTAACTATTAGTAGTAAAGGCAATATAGAAGAAGGAAATACAGAAGATAATATCGCCGCATCTAATACCATGATTCCCTCATCAATAGGAATGAGTTTTTGTGTAAATGGGGCAGCAAAAAGTTTAGAAATAACTGCTAAATGGGGAAAATACGAATGGGAACAAAGCGAAATTATCGTAAGCAACAACGGAGAACCTAAAAAAGTTTGGCAAAGATATCCGATCGAGGGAAAATGCACTCAAGAAATAGTAGATGGGAAAAAATTTACTTGGGTAGTAGATAACAATAATGCCCCAGAAGTGCAAGTAACTGGAAATTTTCATAGAATGGATAATCAAGACTGGATAGTTAGTATTTTTCTGACTAATAACCAAAAAGAACCAGACAAAAAGAGGGATAAAGCCTGGTTATTTCAGCCAGAATTAATAGTGCGATCGGGAAATAAAAACCATACCGATATTTTCCGAAAAAAACCTATTGCTAATATTATTCAAAAACTCCAGCCATTAATTCAAGCCGAAAATGAAGCAATGGCGATGTTATATAGAAATCAAGTAGAATTTGCCGTTGGACATGGGGTAAGTGTTGCAGCCAAAACTAGCCCAGAAAAAATCACCGCCACCGAAATAAAAACAACATTTATACCTACATTTGAAGTTCCCCAAACAACACCACCAGAAATAACAGAAATACCGGAATTATCCGGATTAATTTTAGACATGAAACTTTTAGGAGAAGCAGAAAGCAACAATATAGACTTAATCACTACATTAAATCATCTTCCCAAGGCTTACCAAACCTGGATACAACAACAAGAAAACCGTCTATGTGACCCGACAGTAAATCTCACCAATCATCAAAATGCAGCCCAAACAGCAATTAAAAAATGTAAAACAACCTTAACCCGCATCCAAGAAGGCATTAATACACTACAAAGCGATAAAAATGCTAGGGAAGCATTTAAATTTATGAATAATGCCATGTATCAACAACGCATCCATAGTATTTATGCCGAAAAAATCCGTAGAGGCGAAAAAGCAGATTTAAATAAAATAGATATAGCAAAAAATCGCAGTTGGCGACCATTTCAATTAGCATTTATCCTATTAAATATTCCCAGTATTACTAATTTACACCACAGCGATCGATCTCATCCCAGCGAGGCAATATGTGATTTACTTTGGTTCCCCACCGGTGGCGGTAAAACCGAAGCCTATTTAGGACTAACAGCCTATACATTAGGACTGCGAAGATTACAAGGAATTATTGGTAACAGAGATGGCAATAATGGCGTTGCTGTTTTAATGCGTTATACCTTAAGATTACTAACATTACAACAATTTCAACGGGCAACAACCTTAATATGTGCTTGCGAATTTATTCGCCGTCAAAATGAGGAAAAATGGGGAAAAGAAGTTTTTCGGATAGGATTATGGGTAGGACAAAATAGCACACCTAATTATACTTCCCAAAGCGAAGAATTTGTCAAACAAAAACGCGGTCAATCCTACAGTAGTGGTATAGGTTCTCCCCATCAACTTACTAACTGTCCTTGGTGTGGTTGTAAAATAGAAGCAAATAAAAATATTAGTGTAGATCCAGTTGATAAAGGTGCCGGTAGAACTTATATTAAATGTGGAGATTTGCTGGGTAAATGTTTATTTGCTAAAGGCGAAGGTTTACCAATAATAGTAGTAGATGAAGAAATTTATCGTCGTTTACCATCATTACTAATAGCTACCGTTGATAAATTTGCTCAAATGCCCTGGAAAGGAGAAATTCAAATGTTATTTGGGCAAATTAACGGATATTGCGAAAGACATGGTTTTCGATCGCCCGACATAGACGACAAAGACCATCACAAAAAAACCAACAAATTACCTACCGCTAAAACAATTCCTCACCGAAAATTACGCCCACCAGACCTAATTATTCAAGACGAATTACACTTAATTAGCGGACCTTTAGGCAGTCTAGTCGGACTTTATGAAACAGCCGTAGATGAGTTAGCCTCTTGGGAACTAGACGGCCAAAAAATCCGCCCAAAAGTAATCGCTTCTACAGCCACTATTCGCCAAGCCAGTACACAAGTACATAATCTTTTCTTGCGTAAATTACAAGTTTTTCCACCCCAAGGCTTAGATATTGAAGATAACTTCTTTTCCCTGCAACGTACCCCTAGCCCAGAATTTCCTGGACGACGTTATATAGGAATTTGCGCCCCTGGAAAACGTTTAAAAGCAGCCTTAATTCGTGTTTATCTGGCAATTCTAGCAGCATCTCAATCTCTTTATGAAAAATACGGTAAAGAAGTAGATCCTTGGATGACTTTAGTAGGTTATTTTAACTCTTTACGAGAATTAGGAGGAACTCGTCGCTTAGTAGAAGATGATATTAGAACCCGTTTGTTACAGATGGATAAAAGAGGACTAGCCAAAAGAAATATCAACAAATTAGAAGAATTAACTTCTCGGAAAGATTCTACAGAAATACCTATCATTTTAGATACATTAGAAATTCCCTTTATACCTGCCCCCACAGCAGAAAATAAAACCGAAAAAACAGCTAATCAAAAACTAGAAAAACCTGTTCCTTTAGACGTAATTCTAGCCACTAACATGATATCAGTAGGGGTAGATATTAAACGTTTAGGGGCGATGGTAGTTTGCGGTCAACCAAAAAATACAGCAGAGTATATACAAGCAACATCGCGGGTAGGTCGTAGCTATCCAGGATTAGTAATTACCCTGTATAATTGGGCAAGACCAAGAGATTTATCCCATTACGAAAGATTTGCCTATTATCATGCTACATTTTATCAGAATGTTGAAGCCCTTTCCATAACTCCTTTTGCATCAGGGGCATTATATCGCGGTTTAAGTGCTTTATTAGTTTCTCTAGTACGTTTAGCAGGAGAAACTTATAATGGCAATGACACAGCCGGTAGCATTGATTATAATCATCATTATATTCAAGCTGCGATTAAGACTATTATAAAAAGAGCCGGGTTAATTGTTAATACAAACGTCGGTAATTATGTAGAAGAAGAATTGGAAATAAAAATCCATAAATGGTTAAATAATAGTGAAAACCGTACCGGGGGAAGAGTTTTAAAATATCAAATCAAGAAACGGGATGATACTAGTATTAATTTACTGCAAAATGCTACGGGTGGAAAATGGGAAGATTTTACTTGTTTAAATTCCCTCAGAAATGTTGAAGCAACGATCGGATTAATTTTGAATCAAGAACCCCCAGACGATGAACTCGATCGACTTCCCCAACCTTATCAAATTTCTCAATAGACTTCTTGCGAAAGTCAGGCAAAAGGCAAGAGGCAAGAGGCAAAAGCCAGAAAGATTGATGTTTTCTTAACAAGAAATGATTATTTTTTTAGTTTCGCAAGAAGTCTAATAAAAACTACTTTAGCCTTTTCTGGAAAACTTAATTAGAGATAGAAAAATGACTAATTCCTCAAATAATTACAAAATCCGAGTAGGTGAACTGCGCCCTAGTCAAATATTATTTTCCTTTGGTGTTGGTGCAATAGCAGATTTACCCAATTTATCTGTAATGATTATGGGGTTAGAAGACTGGGATAAAAACCATAGCATTGAAATATCAGAAGAAAGACTTTTAGTAGCTGTTCGCCGTCAATTAGGAAACCAAGTTAAAAAACTACTTTTACCACCCATTCCCACCGATGAAAACTCCTTGAAATCCAGTGATGAACTAGCCAGAATAGGCATTCCTGTCGCACCTTTTCCAACTTGGATGGTATGCCCTAAATGTCATTTACTAGCCCCATTAAAATCGAATTTTTTTGAATTAAAATATAATCCTTACCGTTCTAATGAAGCTTGTTATGTTCATAAAAATTGTTCTAAATCTCATAAAGCACCAAAAGTGATTCCCGTGCGTTTTTTAGTAGCCTGCGATCGCGGACATTTAGATGATTTTCCCTGGCTTTATTTCGTACACAAAGAAAATACTAACTGTCACGGTCCCTTAAGACTAAAAGAACAAGGGATATCCGGAACGGCTGCTGATATTGTCGTTATTTGCGATCGATGTGATCAAGTCAGAAAACTCTCTGATGCGTTTGGCGAATCAGGAAAAAAAAATATGCCTCGCTGTCGAGGTCGCCATCCCCACCTTCGCAATTTTGATGATGAATGTAACCAGCAAATGAGAGGATTACTTTTAGGCGCTTCTAATAGTTGGTTTCCTGTCAGTTTATCTGCCCTATCTATTCCTAATCAATCCGGTAAATTAGCACAATTAATTGAATACAACTGGATCTCTGTAGGTAAAGCTAATAGCCTAGAAATGTTAGAATTTTTATTATCTGTAATGCAAGCAAAAGGTGAATTACAAGATTTTGCTGAATACCCAATAGAAGATATTTGGCAAATTATTGAACAAAAACAAACCAACACGGAAGATACTAGCTATCAAAACTTAAAAAATCCTGAATGGCAAGTTTTAAACACGGCGGACTATAGCAAAAATACCCCAGAATTCCAATTATGTCCCGTTGCTGCACCAACAGGATATGAAAAATACTTTCAAAAAATAGTATTAGTCGAAAGACTACGGGAAGTAAGGGCATTAATAGGTTTTACCCGTTTACAGTCACCAGGAGATTTTTCCGATATAGAAAACATTACCAAAGAAAATCTAGTTCAGATAAGTCGTAATACCCCTGAATGGGTACCGGCTACTGAAGTAAAAGGCGAAGGAATTTTTATTGAATTTAAAGAAGAAATTCTCCGGCAATGGGAAGAATTACCAGCTATAAAAAAATATGCATCTTTAGCTAATGTGGCTTATCAAAATTGGCTAAATACCCGTACAAATATAGAACCAAATAAAATAGATAAAATTCTATTTCCAGGAGTTCGTTATATACTTATTCATTCTTTTGCCCATGCTTTAATGCGACAGTTAGCAATAGAATGTGGTTATAATGCAGCTAGTTTACGGGAACGTATTTATTCAGAATTACCAGAAGCCGAAAACGGTCCCCAAGCGGGAGTATTAATATATACATCCGCCCCCGATAGTGAAGGAACTCTAGGCGGCTTGGTAAATTTAGGAGATCCACAAACTTTAGGATATTTACTCGCCCAAGCTTTAGAAGATATCCGTTTATGCGCTTCCGATCCTTTATGTGCACAAAATAACCCTTTAGAGAATAATAACTCTGTACATTGGGCGGCTTGTCATGCTTGTTTATTCAGTCCAGAAACAGCTTGTGAACGAGGTAATAAATTTTTAGATCGATCGCTACTTATACCAACATTACAAGAAAAAGAATTAGCATTTTTTAGTTAACTAATCAATGGCTGGGTAGTGTTAGATAAGTAATGGTCGATCGATGATTAAACCAGATAAATAATTTTGGTAAAATCCGAGATTATTATTTATTAAAAACTACCCAGAATATTAGCTAATTTGTCAAGAAAAGCGATCGCCTATTGGCAAATTGCAACAGCTTAAAAAGGTTAAAACTAAAACTTTTCTTCACCATGTATGCGATGTTCCACTTCTGAAAACTTTTCAATAGCTAAATCTTCAGTTTCTAAAAGCGAAACAATCACTCCCACAGCAAAAGCCAGGGGAATAGAAATTAAACCAGGATTTTTCAAAGGAAAAAGAGCTTCAGAGTTTTTGAGAATTGTGATTTGAATAGTTGGGGAAAAATAAATTAACACCAAAGAGGAAATAGTGCCCGCCAGCATACTAGAAACAGCGCCTTTAGTAGTAAAATAACGCCACATCATAGATAAAACTAAAGCCGGAAAATTAGCACTAGCAGCGATCGCAAAAGCCAAGCCCACCATATAAGCTACATTTTGCCCTTGAAACACAATGCCTAAAATAATTGCCAAAACACCGATTAAAAGTGTAGCAGCACGAGCAACTTGAAACTCCTCATTTTCATTAGTACGACCATGACGTACCACATTTACCCAAAGATCATGGGAAAGTGCAGCCGCGCCAGAAAGAGTTAAACCGGCTACTACAGCCAAAATAGTCGCAAAGGAAACTGCTGCAATAAAACCAAGAAAAGGGTCTCCTCCCAAAACCTGGGCTAACATGGGTGCTGCCATATTTCCACCAGCATCAATTTGTTTAATGCGATCTTGGCTAACTAAAACCATTGCGCCAAAACCTAAAATAAAGGTGAGCAAATAGAAAAAGCCAATCAAGATGGTGGCATACATGACAGAAACTCGCGCTTCTTTTGCATTAGGCACTGTATAAAATCGCATCAAAATATGTGGTAGTCCAGCAGTTCCGAACATTAACGACATTCCCAAGGAAATAGCATCAAGGGGATCTGAAACTAATTTACCAGGAGCTAATACTTTTTGATTTGGGTATAAATCAGAAGCGGCTTGAAAAAGAGTTAAGGGATTAAAATCAAACCGAGAGAGTACCATAAATGCCAGCAATATCGTACCACCCAGTAGGAGAATTGCTTTGATAATTTGTACCCAAGTTGTTGCCATCATCCCGCCAAAAATGACGTAGGCTAACATAACTCCGCCAACAATCATTACTGCTAGTTGATAGTCAAGACCAAACAGTAATCCAATGAGATTACCGGCGCCTACCATTTGAGCAATTAGATAAAAAATAATTACTGCTAAGGTACCAATAGCCGAAGCAACTCGCACAGGTTTCTGATTTAAACGATAGGCAACTACATCAGTAAATGTATATTTGCCTAAATTACGCAAAGGTTCGGCAATTAAAAACATTACTATTGGCCAACCTACAAGAAAGCCGATAGAATAAATTAAGCCATCAAAGCCATTGAGTGCTACTAACCCAGCTATTCCTAAAAAGCTGGCTGCACTCATATAGTCTCCCGCTAAAGCTAGACCATTTTGGAATCCACTAATATTCCCCCCTGCTGTATAGTAATGGGCAGTACTTTTAGTGTGTTGTGCTGCCCAATAGGTAATGCCGAGGGAAATTAGAATAAAGACAATGAAAAAGAAAATAGCAATGGGATTGAATTCACCAAGATTTGTACTCACTGTTCATCCTCACGAAGTTCTGCAAGTTTTTTGTCGTAATAGTTATTTGACCAACGGATATAGATGTAGATCAAAATCCAGGCAGCGACGATAACTAAGGCACCTAAAAGAATTCCTAGAGAAAGTCCAGGAGTGATGAGAAAACCTAAAAGTTCTTTGTCGTAGGCAATTAGTAAAATGAAACCGAAATAGATTGTCAGCATAGCGATCGTTAGCCAAAGGGATATCCTCCAGCGCTCGTTAGCTAAAGCCGTAAGCGCCCTTGAGCGTTCATTCATATTATTTAAAAAAGTAAAGTTAGATGATTTTAAAAGAAAAGAGATACCTAAATAATTTAAGATTTATGTCAAAATATCTGTTAAGAATTGAAAAGTTTTGGTTTTTGTACATAAATATCTAGGTTATTAGGTTTTAACTGCTGATGTATAAGTTTTTTTTATTATATTTTTTAAATTACTTGTATTTTTCTATGTTTATACTCAGAAACAAAAACTAACTAGGTTGGGTTGAGCTATGAAAAACTTAACAATTCATCACAAAAACCAATTAGGTTGGGTGGAAAGCAACAAAACTAAACAATTTATTTTTTGTATTTACTAATAAAAGGGCGATCGCCTCTGATAAATAATCATATTACAAATCACATAATTAGGCGATCGCCAATTCTATTTGGTTTAACTATTTAGTTAAACGTAGAGATTTATCTTGGGAATTAAAAGTAAATTTAATTCCTAATTCTCGACAAAAATCAGCAACTATTACATGGGTACTACCACGAAAAATAATACCCTGCATAAAAGGTTGTACAGGGAATTTTTGATCACCGATCGAATTACCCGCCGCATCTTGAGGACGATTTAAATATATATCTACAGGAATAAATCCTGCAATTACAGGCGAGTCAGCTAAATATCTAGGCTTATATTCATTAGACAGTAAATTAATATAACGTACCGCCCCTGCTTGAGTTTCTCCCAGCCTGATATTTAAGGCATTAATTAAATCAATTATACGGGCATAACAGCGATTATCTGACAGCAAAAAACCAGTGGATATTTCTTGATTATTCAAGAAAATTTTACTTTGGTTAACTGCTTGATTTTGGTCTATTCTAGTAATCTGTGGATCGGCTGTTGCTTGCATAAATTCTCGAATCATGCGTCGCAAAGTATCACCGCCAACACCACCTTGATCTGTAGGTTTAATTTGCCACCAGTCCCAGCGATCGGCTACTCCACCAGGCCAGCCATCAAACCAACTTTGCGGGCCGTAATTATCATGGGGCAATCCATAACTACGGGCTGTATCCAAAGAAACGTTGCTGGCTAAACGGGCTTGTTCGATCGTAAAATCTCGATTTGCGGCAGCTTCCGCATGGGTAAGCACTCTGCTAACATTAATATCTGTTGGCTTCCATCCCAAACGTTGGGCTAAAGATGCTACTTCCCGACACATATTGCTGATCTGGATATTTGTCGGTGGAAAATCTTGCCACGCCACCCCTCCCATGCAGGAACAGCAAATACTCACTGAATTAGTATTGCGCGCATAAGTATGGCTATCAAGCATTTGATCGTAACCTGTCAGCCGCTTGACTGTGCCATTTCCTAAAATAACTGTATGGTAGTGACCAGGAACGCACCAATCATAGTTAGTTCCTGACCAGTGCAGATAGATTTTATTGATAATTTGTACCATTTTTGGTTAAAGTCAAAATTATATAATACTTAGTTTTTTTGACTTAATTTATTATATTGCAATTATTCCAGCTTATGAATTAGATCTCCTACATCTTGATATAATATATTTTTTACTATATTTAGATTTATAAACAAGGCGCGATCGATCTTTAAGGAAACCTTAAAAAAATTTTATTGTTAACATAAAAAAATCCTTTGCCAGTTTTTTATGCCCAAATTTTTTGGTATTTATAATATATAGAGACAAGCAAATAAGCGAACGAAATTAATAGGTTGATAA
>CAWUOF010000057.1:0-12951 GCA_963923765.1 uncultured bacterium
AAATTGTTTAAAATCTCCCTCACAAATTCGACTAGAAGATTATTAATATAAATACAATTCTTAACTAAGACTTTTTAAAATCAGGGGTTAAAATTATGATGTATTTGTATTGATATATAATTAATTTTGTGATGATTTATAGCTATGAGAAAATTCTGAGGAAACATCTAAATTAAATGTTTTAGAGAAATACTTAAAATCTTTATATAACCAGCAATTAAGCATAATGGGCGATACTGGATTTGAACCAGTGACCCCTTCCGTGTGAAGGAAGTGCGCTACCACTGTGCTAATCGCCCGCAGTTATTGAATATAACATAGGTGTTGGAAATACGCAAGTAAATTTATTTGAGGATATGAAATAGGAGGGGAGAAGGAATAAGTTTATTCATTTTGTGGGTATTCTTCCCAGAGGTTGGTATTTTGGCGTAGGCTGGTGTGGTCGCCACTACCTAAAATTAAGTGATCTAGGAGGGGAATTTGGAGATATTGTGCGCCTAGTAATAGTTGGCGGGTGAGGGCAATGTCTTCTGGGCTGGGTTCTAGGTTGCCCGATGGGTGATTGTGAGCGACAATTAGACGAGTAGCACTTTGGCGGATAACTTCGCGGAAAATTTCCCGGGGATGGGCTAAGGTTTCGGTGGCGGTGCCGATGGTTAAAACTTGGGTGCCGAGAAGACGATTTTTGACATCTAGTAATAAAATAGCAAATCTTTCTTGTTCTGCCCACATTAAGTCATGGGCTAGGGCATCGGCGGCGGCTTGGGGACTTTCGATCGCGGTTTTTTCTGGGGGGCGAGATTGAAATACGCGCTTTCCGAGTTCGATCGCTGCTAGTATTGTGGTTGCTTTTGCTGGTCCGATGCCGTGAATTTTAGTTAATTCTTGTACCGTTATATCTCTGAGTACAGCGACTGGATCTCTTTGATTTTCTGCTAATTGTTGCAATATATATTGTCCTAATCCTACAGCAGAAAGTTTGCCTTTGCCTTGACCCGTTGCTAATAGAATTGCTATAAGTTCTGCGGTTGATAAACTGCTAGGGCCAGAAGCTATTAATCGTTCGCGAGGTCTTTCGCTGGGGGGTAAGTCAGCTATTCTTACGCTATAGGTCATGGATGCACCGACACTAATTAAATCATAGATGTTTTTATACCATAATATTATTTTCTATAGATTTTAGTCAAGTATAGTTGGCTAACTATCAGTTGGCCATAAATAATTGTATTGGTTAAATTTATACGGGGCAGCATCTAAATTTTTTTTAACCCAAAGGTTAGTTTCTGGGGAAAGTTTATCTATTTTTTGATTAGCTATGGTTAAAACATCAATAAAATATTCGTAGCCCATTAAAGTTACAAATATGTTTTTAGTATCGTCTAAAATGGCTAGGTTATTTTCTTTTAAAACATTAATAGTTATATCGATATGTAATTTAAAGTCTTCTTCTTTGATGGGGCACATTTTGATAAAATTTTTACTATCTATTTTTCTCCGGTTTTTTGAGAAATTTTTAGATGGCAATAGGTCATAATTTACTAATAATGTTTGCATGATATTTCCTCTTTTTGATTTTGGTATTAAATCAGCATTTTTTTGTTTTAGAAGTAAAGCCGAATTATATTAACGGTAATTAATGCTGGTTTAAACCACAAACAAAGTATATAATTACTTATGTGGATATTTATTATGATTGTCCGGATAAAAAGTTAACTTTTTGGAGGATTTGTCTATTTTTCTCCTGCTATTTTTTAGGCTTTGTTTATAGTTATTTAACTATTAATTGCAGGATTGATGGGTAATTCAATAGTAAAACAAGTTTGGGAATAACTGCTATTAACTTGGATATTACCTCCTAAGTATTCTGTTAGTTTTTGTACTAAGGATAATCCTAAGCCAGAACCGCCACTGTGCCAGTGATCTGCACTGGGTATGCGATAAAATTTATCAAATATATGGGGAAGATGGTTAGGGGAAATTTCTACGCCGGAATTACTGATACTGATTGTGATTGTTTCTGATTTTATTTGGGATGCTATGGTAATTTTTTCTCCGGCTGGAGTATATTTACAAGCGTTGTTTAGTAATTCGGTGATAATGCGTTCTAAACTTAATAAATCAGAAATAATAGGTGGTGTTTCTGGAGAAATGTCAAGAATTAAATTTTGTTGTTGTTTGCGAGTACGTTTTTCAAAGGGTTCAATGATTTGAAAAATCCAGTTTTGCAGGTTAATTTCTTTCATCTCTAAAGGATGATAACCGGCATCAACTCTTTGTAAATCTAGGAGAGTATTAATGAGATTAATTTCTCGATCGCACTCGGAATGCAAAATATGTAAATAGCGATTTTTTAACTCTTCTTTTTTAGATTTTACCTCATTATCTAGGGAATTAGTATTAAGAAGAGTGTCTTGATTTATTTCCAACATTTTAATCGCCATTTTCATGTTAGTGACAGGCGATCGCATTTCGTGGGCTACTGTATTTAAAAACTCATCTTTTAAATTATTCAGGTTTTCTAATTCAGCTATTTTTGCCATAGCATTTTGGTACAGTCGGGCTTGACGAATACATCCGACGCATTGATGGGCTACTTGAGAAACTAAATCTTTATCTAAGTAGCTAAAAGGAGAATTATTTTGACGAAATAGCCAAAATTCTCCTAAAACCATTTCTTGATCGCATATTCCACAGTTGAGAATGCTATTTTCATTAGGAAAACAACTAGAAACATTTTCGTGAAATAATAAATTTAAATTGGGTATTAATTGGGGATAAACTTCCAGAAAGTCTGTCATTAATACAGCTTGGTTGTTTTCGGTATTAGGGGAATAATGATAACTAATAATAAATTCTGGTTGTTCATTTGTTGCCAAAGGTATATAGCAGCAGTCAGCTTGTAACACTATAGCTAATTCTTCTACGGCGGTTTGCAAAATAAATTTTTCGTCTAAGCTAGATCGAATTTTATCTACAATAATTTTTATTTGGGTTTCTATCTCTAGTTCTAGCTGTAAACGCTCTATTCGTTTTTGCATAGCATTTTGTCTGAGTAGAATTTCTTCTACTTTGCTTTTATTACTGGGAAATGCATAAAAATTATAAGTAGAGTTGTCCAGCATAATAAAATATACCTAACTTATATATTTGATGGCTAAAAATGCTGAATTTTCCCCTGGCATTACCCAGGAATTTTCAGACAATAACAAACTTTATCTAATTTCTTGGCTACCTTGGCAGAGGCGCGGTAAGATATTGGATTAAGTTCATTATTTAATTTTGCATAAGATATAAGTTACTGGGTAATTATGGAGAATTGATGGAGAAATAAAAAGCTTCATAAAAAGCAACATTTAAATATTCCAGCCCAATGCTGCGGCGATTTGGCTGGCGATACCATGAGGGTCGTAAGGCTTGATAATTACTCCTGTTATTCCTAAATCGATAAATTGCTGTTGTTCGGATGTCTGCACCTTGGCTGTTAATAAGATCACCGGAATATGGCTAATTGCTTGATTGTTTCGCAAATATTCAAAGGTGGTAAGCCCATTCATTTCTGGCATGGAAATATCTAGCAGAATGACGTCAGGCTGTTGTAATTCTGCTAATAGTAATCCTTCTTGGCCTGAAGCAGCTAATATTACTTCCCAATTAGCTGTAACTTCTAAACATACTTGAGTAGATATTCTGATTAGTTCTTCATCATCTATGAGCAAAATTTTTTTAGGTTTCATAAGGTTTTTAGTTTTTGTTTATGGTAGCATCTAAGAGAAAATACCAATTTATTAATTTTGTAATTATAACACTGATTACCCATTATATCAATTTTTAGGTTAAATATTAATTATTTTTTAATGGTAAAGTAAAGTAAAATGTGCTACCTTTTCCGAGAATACTTTCAGCCCAAATAAGTCCTTCATGTTGTTGAATAATGCTTTGACAAATAGCTAACCCTAAACCAGTGCCTCCTTGTTTGCGAGAGTCAGAAGCATCTACTTGTTGAAAGCGGCCAAAGATAGTTTCTATTTTATCGGCAGGAATGCCGCGACCTTCGTCTTTAACTTGAAATAAAATATACTCATTTTCTTGGGAGACTTTTAACCAAATTGTAGAGTTTTCTGGGGAGAATTTAATGGCATTACTAATTAAATTAGTCAGGGTTTGAATGATGCGATCGCTATCAGCATATATAGTTATAGACTGGGAATTAATAGATAAATTTATATGGGATTTTTCGGCCATTGATAGCATTAGATTTGCTGCTTTTTTCAGTAAATTTTCAGCATCACAAATTTCTTTATTCATTTTAACTTTACCAGATTTCATGCGCTCAATATCTAGGATATCATTAACCAATCTTACTAAACGGTTAGTACTTTCCATTGCTACTTCTAACATCCACTGGGCTTTAGTTGGTTGATTATTGAGTAAACCACTGGTTAACAACCCTAAAGATGTGCGAATAGAGGTTAAAGGTGTGCGTAATTCGTGGCTAACTACGGCGATAAAATCATCTTTTAATTGTTCAATGGCTCGTCTTTCTGTAATATCTTTAAATGTAATAACTGCGCCAACAATTATATTATTTTCTGTAATGGGGGTGCAAACATATTCTACGGGAAATTTTAAGCCATTTTTTCGCCAAAATACTTCATCATCTATTTGATAAATTGAGCCTTCTTTGAGGGTTTTATAAAGTGGGCATTCTTCTGGGGGATAAAAACTACCATCAGCTTTAGTATGGTGAATAAGAAAATGGATATTTTGACCGATTAATTCGGAAACTTGATAGCCGAGAATTTTAGCGCCTGCAATATTAATAAATGTGATATTTCCCTGTAAGTCTACGCCATAAATTCCATCGCCAGCAGCATTTAAAATTAATTCGTTTTGGTGGCGCAGATTTTCCATAGCTAATTCTACACGCTTGCGATCGGTAATATCTCTAGCAATGGATGAAACACCGATAATTTTACCGGTATTATCTTTGATAGGCGAAAAAGTTGTGGAAATCATTATTCTTTGTCCATCTTTGCGTAGCCTGACAGTTTCATAGGCATCAATGCTTTTACCCTGGCTGATTTGATAAATAATTTCTGATAATTCAGATGTATAAATTTTTGGTATTATAATAGAAATATGACGACCAACAATTTCTTCGGCAGAGTAACCATAAATTTTTTCTGCGCCGGAATTCCAGGTTAAAATAATTCCCTCTAAGTTTTTACTGATAATAGCATCATCTGAAGATTGCACGATCGCCGCTAATTGAGAAAGAGATATTTCTATTTGTTTACGTTGGGTAATATCTTGAATTTGCGAAATAAAATATAATGGGTTTCCGGCCAAGTCCCGCACTAAAGAAACAGTTAATAGTACCCAAACTATATGTTTATTTTTATGGAAATATCGTTTTTCCATTTGATAATAATTTATAGTACCATTTAACATTTGATGTACATAATTTAAATCTATTTCTAAGTCGTCAGGATGGGTAATTGCTTGAAAAGTTGTATTGAGTAATTCTTCTTCGGAATAGCCAATAATTTCGCAAAGAGAATAATTTATTTGTAGCCAGCGACCTGTGGGGGATACTAAAGCTATACCAATGGGGGCGTATTCAAAAGCAGTTTTAAATCGTTCTTCACTTTCCCGTAATTTTGCTTCTGCTTGTTTGCGATCGCTTATATCTCTGCCTTCAGCAATGATTAACATTACTTTTCCGGTTTCATCTTTTACGGGTTTAACCGCAAAATCTATAGTTAATTGTTTGCTATTACCTAAGTTAGTTTCAATTTCAAAGCGGATAAATTGATCTTGCGCTGCTGCAAAAATAACTTGTTGCCATAATTGTTCAACTTGGGCAGACTGCTGCCAAACTGGATGCCATAAGGGACGGTGAATAACATCAGCATGAGTTAATGCGGCAATTGCTAAGGCGGTTTCATTTACTTCTAAGACTTCGCCATTAGGTTGCAGTAATGCGATAAATTGGAATGATTGATTAAAAATAGCGCGAAATCTCATGGCATTTTCTCGCAAAGCTGCCTCAGCTTCGATACGAACACTAAATTCTGATTGGATGCGATCGAGGGCATTGATTAATTCTGCATTACGTTCCTCGACTCGAATTTCTAATTCTTCATTTAGTTGTTTAAGTTTTGCTTCTGTTTGAATGCGATCGGTGATATCTTGGGCTACTACCATGCCAGTAAAAATTTCACCTTGATCATTTTTAACTGGAAATATCTGCATGGAGTAAATGCGATCGATATAGGGCATTTCTAAGTTATTTACTTCTCCCACTAAAGCCGATCGATAATATGGTTCGATAATTTGACAAGTTTCTTTAGTAAATACTTCCCAAATCGTTTTTCCTTCTAATAATTCCTTGGCCAATCCTATCACGTTTAATTCTTTCCCTTCCGCTAGGGTATAACGCAAATTCCTATCAAATAAACATACCCAACCATTAGGAAAATTACAGGCTAAAGTACGATATAATTCTTCACTATTTCGTAAAGCTATTTCTGCTTGTTTTCTTTCTATATTTGTTCTTAAAGCTTTTATCCCATACACTAAATCTGCTGCTAATTCTTCTAGCAATTTAACTTCTTGTTCATCAAATACATCTGGTTGCGAAGCATAAATATTTATCGCTCCAAAAGCTTGATTTTTATCTAGTAAAGGTAGGGAAATGCTAGAAGCATATCCGCGTTTTATTGCTTCATTACGCCAGGGTTCATAATTAGTATCTGTTAAAATATTTTTGGCAATATAAGGTTTACCATTTCTAATGGCTTGACCAGTTGGGCCTTGTCCTCTTTCTGTATTAGAATAGGTAATGTTGACAAATTCTAAATATCCATCTTCATAACCTGCCTGTGCCATGACACGAACACTTTTTTCTTCGTTTTCCTGAACAAAACCAACCCAAGCTAAACTGTAGCCACCAATATTAACAATAATTTCACAAATATTGTTTAATAAATCTGATTCTTCGGTGGCACGAATTAAGACTTGATTGCAATTACTGATTGCCCGTAAAGCCCGGTTCATTCTGTTTAATTCATCTTGTCTTTTTTGTAAGGTTTCTGCCATCTGGTCGAATGTCTTAGCTAACTGATGTAATTCTCCTGGTTTATCAGCTAATCCCGTCCGGCTGGTTAAATCCCCTGTGGCTAGTTGTTTAGTTGCTCTTAGTAAGGTGGATATTTGACGTAAAATAAATATATTACTGCCAAACCAAGCTACTAATATCATTATTAAAATAATTAATAATATTTGTAGTAAATATTGCCATAATAATTTATTAATTTTAGCAAAAGCTGTAGTTTTAGGAATATCAAAAATTACATATATTTTTTCTGTTTCTACGCTGATTAAAGTAGTAACAGTATATAAGTGGTCGAGGTGGTTTAAATTTAAAATTTGTATTTCGCCTTTGCTGCGATCGAAACTATTTTTAATTAAAGATATCTCTGGCCAAGATTTCCCAATCCAATTTTCTGACTGAGGCGAATGACTTAGAATAATACCTTGGCGATCGGTGATAATTAAAGATGATTCTGTTGGTAATTCTATTTTAGAAATTATTTCATTTATATGTTTTAAATCTAATCCATAAAATAATACTGCTTCTACCTTTTCCTGATTGTCACGTAAAGGATAGCCAAACATTAACATCGGCTTACCTGTGATTTGATTTATTTCATAACTGCCTAGAGAAAAATAATTATTTTCAACGGTTTTTTTAAACCAATCTTTATCTTTTATATTTAGATTTTTCTGTAATGAAAAATTACTGCAAAATATCTGACCATCTATATCAGCAACTCCCAGGATAATTTCTGGTAAAGTTTGTGTTTTTAAATCTGTTAAAAATTTAGAACAAGTAGCCTTGTCTCTGGTTTGTATCTGTGGTACTTGAGATAAACTTACGAGTAATTCCCTGGTTTTTTCCACTAGCTGATCTTGGGTACTAGCGGCAACTTTTGTTAGTCTTTTGGCTTCTTGTTCGAGCGCAACAGTATCTCTTTCATATTGTTCCCTAGCATTGTAGATAAATATTCCTAGTACTGGCAACACTGACAAAAATACTAGGGTTAATAATCGCAAGCGCAGGCTAGAAAAAGAAAATAATTTGTGCAACATATTTATATGGTAGATATCATGTTTACCTTGATTATAGTCAGTTTAAATCTTTTATCATAAATTTTCACAATCCTAAACCTAAATTTATGACAAATGCTGGAAATTTAATTATATGCTAATCAGTTAATTTTCCTGGCTATTTGTACAATTAATATAGATTAAATATAAGATGAAAGTATTATTATTGAGGCTTATTTTATTAGTTAATATTCAGTAATAAACTGAGTAAAAGCGCTCTAATAATAGTATAATTGAGGAAAAAAATAGAATAAAATTGAAAATTTAATCTGTAGATATGGGGAGGTTAACTAATTATTTTTTTATTCAAGAGAGCCTCATCATAAACACCCTAGCCCCAATAGATATTACTAAAAAATTTATTCATAATTATCTGTTTTTCTTAATTTTTCTAAACGGCTAATTACTCTAGTTACTAATTCGGAATCTTCTATTGGTTTACTGATGTAATCATCACCACCTACTGTAAATAATTGATGCACTTGATCTGGATTAGTATCAACAGTAAGAAATAATATTGGTATATTAGCTGTGGTGGGTTCATTGCGGACTACTTTGCACAAGTCAATGCCATTAAAATAGGGCATTTCTACATCGAGAATTAGTAAATCTGGTTGTGATTTTGCAAAAACATCCCAAAAACAACGGGGATCTTCTAAGGTAAATAATTTAACTCCCCAAGGTTCTATTAAATTTTTAATATGATCTAGTATTTCTAAGTCATCATCAACTACCATAACTTTAACTACTTTAGATGGCAGGGGTTTAGAGTCGGTAGTATTGCGGACTTGTTTAAGTATTTGGGTTACTTTTTCTAATACTTGTGCCGCAGGTATGGGTTTATGTAAAAAGGCGATCGCACCTAATCTTGCGACTCTAATTCGATCGATAAAACTATCTCTAGCAGTAAAAACGATCGCTGGTATAGATGGAGTACAGTTACTTAATTCCCATAATAGTGCTAAACTTTCTTCGCTAGTATCAGGAAAGGAAAGATCTAGTAATACAATATCGGGAGTTTTTTGGTCCATCTTTTCCCTAGCTTGTCTTAAATCTGTAGCTATTTCTAAATGTAATCCCCAAGCTGTGGCTTCTATTTTTAGCCTTTCTCCTAATTCCACATCATCATCTATCAGCAATACCAAAGATTGTTGTTTATGGTAAGTTATTGGTACTTGTTTTTGTGGTGTAGGTTCTTTTTTTAGTTCCTGTTGTAAATCTGCTGCAAGTTTTACCAAATGTTGTGCTTTTTCTGTTTCTAAAATTATTCCTGCTTGTAATATTTTTTCTATTTCTCGCGCTATTTGCGAGGCTTCTCCAAAACCAAAAATACCTAAAGTACCTGCTAATTTATGGGCTTCTGACTCAATTTCTTGCCGCAATTCTTCCCTAGCGTTTTGCTGAATAAATTCCGGAATAGTTCGGGCAATGTTTTCTACTCGATCGCCTATTTTATGTTTAAATTTATCCCACACTCCCGCCATTGCTTCTGTAGTTTTTTTTCTGATATCTTCCTGGGAAGATTCTAATAATTCTCCTGGCTTTTCTAGCTGCTTTTGTTCATTATTAATTAAATCTTCATTAATTGTAGAAATTAAAAAATTCTCCTGCTCATTTTCTAGGGACTTTTGCCTAAATTTTTGCCAATTATCTGGCTGATTTTGCTTACTATTATTCCTCGTATTAGTTACGGATGTATAATTATCAGTATGCTTTGGCTGTGGTGTAGTAACTTGCTCTTTTAAACGATAACCTAAACCATATAAGGTTTCAATAAAATCTACTGCTCCAGCTTTTTTTAATTTTTGCCGTAAACATTTAATATGAGAGTTAATAGTTTCTTCATTGGGAAAAACTTCATCAGACCAAAGATGATCTATAATAGCAGTTCGACTAAAAACTCGATGGGGATTACGCAAAAACAGTTCTAATAAACGATATTCTGTAGGTGTTAAACTTAGGGGTTTATCTTGATAATTTACTTCATAATTACTAGGATTAAGACGCAAATTTTCCCAGGCCAAAATAGGGGGTAAAAAATTACTACCTCGTCTTAATAATACGCGAATTCTAGCTAATAATTCTTGGATATCAAAGGGCTTAATTACATAATCATCTGCCCCAGCATCTAAACCCATAATTTTATCGTTACTGGATTTTTTTGCTGTTAGCAATAAAATGGGCATGAGATAATTACGCGATCGCAATTTCTGACATAGAGAAATACCATCTAGTTTTGGCAGCATCACATCTAAGACTATTAAATCATATCCAAAAGTTTCTGCCAATTCTAAACCTGTTTGGCCATTATTAGCCACATCTACTATATAATTTTGCTTTTCGAGGACTTCTGCCAAGCCTTTAGCAATCAGTTCCTCATCCTCCACAATTAATATTTTCATCTCTGACAAATTTTTGCAATGTTTAAATACTAGCCAAATCTTATCAATTGCCGCAGTAAATTTTACATTATAGTAAATAAATTAATAAACCATCATAAAACTTTACTTTTTAGTGATGATTTAAAATATCTCTTCTTTATTATAAGATTTATTGATGTAATATGTCTAAATTTAATAATTACCCTAATAAATCTTATTAAAACCTTATGTAATTACTATCACTGTTCGATCGCCATTCAGAATACATGAGCAAGGCATCATAAAGCCAAATATTCTGGCTGTTTAAAAATGGCAGGCAAGCTGTTGGCTATTTTAATTACTGAAAATTAGTAAAATTTTCTTAGTTAAACGCAACAGAACTTAATACCTGCCATTAAAAAATAAAATTTTAATTAATTGCTGGAGAATTATCTAAAGTTCTAACAGTTAAAACTTGAGGGGGAGTAGCATCAGGAGGATAAAGAAAATCTATCTCAACTAAACGCCGATCGCCAGGAGGCATATTTAGTATAGTTAAAGCTTTTCCAGGTTGTCCGCGTCGTTGAACTAAATGCACATAACGAGTTTGGAAAACGCCGCGATCGTCCTGAAAACGTACTCTTACTGTACCTCGGAAAAACACCTGGCGATCGCGAGGAGTAACAAACAAAATACCCTCCCGTAAATCATTATCTTTCAAAGGAGAAGAAAACGACACCATCACCCGTTGTATCTGATTAGTAGAATTAACCAAAGGTAAAGAAAGATTATATTCAATTCCGTAATTACCATGAGCAAAATAAGCCGTATCTAAATAACGGGCTAATAGCGGCGCACTCTGAATTTGACCTGTACCAAAAGTAATTTCAGGAACCGTACTAACCAAATAAGAAACCGCTCGACCTGGTGTGGGAATACTTAAATAATTTACCGTTGAATTATCAGTAATATTACCAACCCATTCCGACCCTTGAGCTACTCCAGCCACTCGACCATAAATAACTTTACCACTACTATTAAGCCTATCCAAAGGAGTAGGAACCTTATCTCTAGGGCCAGATAATCCGCCTGTTTCTAACAGTTTTTGCCATTCAATTAAAGTAGGCGATCGTTCACTTCCATCACGATTTAACGGCGCAAACATCGCCAAATTAGCCACAAAAACCGGCCCGTTACTTTGCAACCGCATCAAAGTAGAACGACCATTAGAAACAGGCACTACTTTACCCAACGGAATAGGCAAATTCATTAACATCCCATACTTTCCCGGCTCAATAGTTATAAATTGCGGCCAAAATTGCTGTCGTAATCCCCGTAAAATATCATTTACTGCTCGACTTCCCGGCCCCGCAAAAACCGTTCCATTTGGATTATCAACCTGTTCAGGCAAATCAACAAATAAAGCATCAGGAGAAGTTAAATAAGTTGCAGCTTGTAATATATCCAACCGCACAGGTTTATCACTAGGATTATAAACAATGATACCCTGAAATAAAGTGCGAGTTTCTGCAAGAGTTCTAGCCCTAGAAATATGATGAGAAAATACATCAAATCTACCTTGAAATGGAAAATTTAAATGCGCCCCGGCAACTTTCTTACCTTGGGGTGGAAAAGTAGACAGTAAAATCCCCTCAGTTAACACTAATTCCGGACTATTACTATTAAAAACTGGTATGGAATTTAATTTTCCGGGTAAAGGGCGTACCTCCATTTTTTCTACCACTTCCTGTGGTGGCACTTGATCAATTTCTGGCATTTTTTCCACAGGTGGTAAAATCTCTTGCGGAGGTAAAACAGGTGGCATTAAAACAGGGGGAACCACTGGCGGTGGTACCTGTTGAGGAGATTTTGGCGGTAGCCCAGAAATTACTGGCACAGCCGGGGTTAAAAGTAACATTGTCCAAAATGGTAGCATTAGCTTAATTTTGTAATCCTGAACATTGAATCAAATCTTGAATTTTAGGTATAGTTAACGAAACCAATATCGCAAGGATTATTTGACATGACGCCATTTACTTGTCTAACTCGAAATATTTCTATTCCTTATCAATCAGATTTCTCTAAACCAGGAATTATATCAAAATTTATGGCTACTACGACAATTGCTAGTATTATGAGTTTTGCCATACCAACTTTGGCTAATTCTCCTAATACACAATATAGCAGCTATTGTCAGGGAAATTCTCGCTTAGAAATTGTCAATGGTAAGGGTGTCTGTATATTTCCTAGTGGGAACCGCTACGAAGGGGAAATTAGTAACGGTGTCAGAAATGGTAAAGGCGTTTTTATTTATACAGATGGGACTAGATGCGAAGGGGAATTTCGCAATCAATTACTTAATGGGAGAGGGGTTTGTACTTTTCCCAATGGTAATCGCTACGAAGGCGAATTTAAAGAT
>CAWUOF010000058.1:0-12880 GCA_963923765.1 uncultured bacterium
AGATGTAGAGAGGTCTCGTGGGCTCGGAGATGTGTATAAGAGACAGGTGATTGGGAATGCGATTAAATTTACTGAAACAGGTTATATTAAAGTTAGTGTAGATTGTCAAATTTATGAAAATGCAGGCGATCGCAAATTATGGTTAGTAATTAATGTAGAAGATACGGGCATAGGTATCGATCGCCTTCAGCAGAGACGTATTTTTGAGCCATTTGTGCAAAGTGAAGGTCAAAGTACCCGTAAATATGGCGGGACGGGCTTAGGATTAACTATTACTAAACGGCTCACAGAAATGCTGGGGGGAATATTGCTGTTAAAAAGTGAAATAGGGAAAGGTAGTAAATTTATCTTTGTATTTCCTGATGTGAATTTTATCGATAGAAATTTGCCCGAAAATAATGTATATGAATTACCGGAAAATTTCGATCAATTTCAACCAGCAACGATATTATTAGCAGATGATATAAAATCAAATCGCGATTTAATAAATAGTTATTTAGAAGGCACAAAACACCGCCTATTATTTGCAGTAAATGGTAAAGAGGCAATACAAATAGCTCAACTTTATCGCCCTGATGTAATTTTGATGGATTTACGAATGCCAGAAGTAGATGGAAGAATGGCTACTCGTTATCTGAAACAAAATAATATTACTGCCAATATGCCGATTATTATTCTCACTGCTTCTGTCAGTAGGGAAGATGAAAAGGAATTACAATTACTTGTGCAGGGTTTTTTACGTAAACCTATTAGCCGATCGCAATTAATTTGTGAATTGAAAAAAATTCTGCCACAAGCTGATGATTATGCAAATAATAATCATCAAGAAAAAATGCATAACCAGGAACAAAGTAAAATAAAATCTAATCCAGAAACTATAGCAAAATTTACTGAATTAAGGGAAAAATTATTACAAGAAGAAGCTACAACCTGGCAAAACTTGCGAAAAACTATGAAACGCCGTGAGATCCAAGCTTTTGCAGCAAAGTTACAATCTTGGGCTACTGAGTATAACTGTAGTACTTTGCAAGATTATGTTATGACTTTAGAAAGTCAGCTTGCTGCCTTTGATTGGGAACAATTACCGAATACAATAGAAAAATTTCCAGAAGTGAGGCAGAAGTTATTATGACATCATTTAATCATAAAGATTACTTAATTTTAGTTGTTGATGATATTATTCAAAACCTGCAAATAATTGGAGAAATGTTAGAGCGATCGGGTTATGAAACCACTTTTGCTACTAGCGGACAACAAGCGTTAGATCGGGTTCAATCTGCCCGACCAGATCTAATACTACTAGATCTAATGATGCCCGGTATGAGTGGAATAGAAGTTTGCGAAAAATTAAAAGCGCACCCAGATTTTAGTCATATTCCTATTATTTTTATTACCGCTAGTAACGAAAAACAAGATTTAGTGGAAGCCTTTAAAAAAGGAGCAGCAGATTATATTACTAAACCTTTTTATATCGAAGAAGTTTTAAGTAGAATAGAAAATCAATTAATTAACCAAAATCTCAACAAAAGATTACAACAACAAAATCAAAAACTTCAACAAGAAATAGAAGTACGTCGCCATACTGAAACCGCACTAAAACAGGCAAAAGAAGCGGCAGAAACAGCTAACCGTGCTAAAAGCACTTTTTTGGCTAATATGAGTCATGAATTACGCACTCCCCTTAATGCAGTTCTGGGTTTTGCTCAACTAATAAGTTATAGTTCTAATTTAACTGCTGAACAAAAAAAACATTTAGGAATTATTCGACGGAGTGGAGAACATTTACTAAATTTAATTAATGATGTTTTGGATTTATCAAAAATTGAAGCCGGCAGAATTACAATTAATAACAATGCGTTTAATTTAATAGAATTAATTTTAGAATTACAAGAAATGTTTGAGTTAAAAGCTAGGGGAAAAAATTTAAAATTAGAGGTTAAATTAAGCCCAGAAGTACCCTATTTTATTGAAAGCGATCGGCTAAAAATTCGCCAAATTTTAATTAATATATTAGGCAATGCCATTAAATTTACTAAAAAGGGAGAGGTTCACTTAAATATATCCGCACGCACGGAGACAACACAAACATTAATTGAATTTGAAATTACTGATACTGGTATTGGTATATCTCCAGAAGAATTAAACAAACTTTTTCAGCCTTTTGTGCAAACTCAAGCCGGAATAGCCTCGGCGGAAGGTACAGGGTTAGGATTAGCAATTAGTCATAAATATGTGCAAATTTTAGGCGGCAAGATCTCGGTTGTTTCCCAAGTAGATAAGGGAACAATTTTTAAATTTCAAATACCTGTTAATTTAGCGTCAGAAACAAATATTGAGCCTAAAATACCCCAGCGTCATGTTATTTCCCTTGCACATAATCAACCAGTTTATCGGATTTTAGTAGTTGACGATAATTTGAGCAACCGTCAGCTAATGCTACAGATGCTTGCTAATGTAGGTTTTGAGGTGCAAGAAGCAGTTAATGGTCAAGAAGCGATCGAAATGTGGTTAAAATTTCAACCCCATTTAATTTGGATAGATATACAAATACCTATAATAAATGGATGCGAAGTTGCGCGAAAAATTAAAGCTAATTTTTCGGGTCAATCTACAATAATTATTGCTGTTACTGCTCATATTTTTGCTGAGGAAAAAAACGTTATTTTAGCATCAGGATGTGATGATATTGTTTACAAACCTATAGAAGAATCTATTGTTTTTGAAAAAATGGTTCAATATTTAAATGTGCAGTATATTTATGAAAATATTGTCGTAAATAATAAGAGTAACAATAATAATGATATTGCTCAAACTTATTTAGATTTTAAAATCCTACCTAAATCATTAGTTACTTAAATACAACAAGCAGCTTTAGCTTTAGATGAAGAAATGCTGCAACGTCTGATTAATCAAATTCCTGCTCAAGAAAATCATTTAGCTAAGGCTATGCAAGATTGTATTGATAACTTTGAATTTCACAAAATTCTACAGGCGATCGACAACAATACATTACTACCAATGAGTACAAAAAAAGTTGCTCCTGAATGGATCGGACAAATCAAACAAGCCGTCCGTTGTGCTGATTTAGATATCATAGATAGTTTAATTGTGAAAATCCAAAATCATAACCCTATTTTAGCCGAACAGCTACAAAGTTATTTAGATAATTTTGAATATCACAAAATCTTAAACCTAATAGATGAACTAGAAGACCAATAAAAACCTAGATTAGATTTTTAGTAAGCTGCACCTACTAATTCAACCAATAGAAACTGCTTTATATTTTAGGAATAGCAATAGTAAATAAACAGCCTTCTCCTTCTTGACTAATAACTTTAATTTCGCCATGAAAAGGCTTTAAAAGTTCGACACAAGTATGCAAACCTAAACCAGTTCCTGTGGGCTGACCTGGTATAGTTTCATCTCCTTTAGCTGGTTTTGAAGTATAAAAAGGGTCAAAAATTTTTGCTAGGTTGTCTGGAGATATACCACAACCGATATCTTGAATATCCATGTAAACATTATTTTCATCTTGACGAGTCATAATAGTTATTTGTTGATATTCTTGATTCCACATAGCGTCCATTGCATTATTAATCAAATTATGAAAAATTTGAGAAATATGGGAATAAATCAAAGGTACACAAGGAATTTCCTCATCTAATACAATTTTTTTATCTAGCTTATGTTTAAAATGTAAATTTGCATTTAATAATTGCAGTTCTTGGCGGATAATATCATTTAGATTTAAAAGTATTAAATCTTCCGCTTGTTCTCGATAAGTTTTGAGGAGCAAATTATCCATAATTTGCCCTATTTGCATACTAGCAGTATCAACCAGTTGGCAATAATCTATAATTAATTGATTTTGTATTTGCTGGGCTTCTACTTCTATTAAACCAATAGCTAAAGTAATAGTAGAAAGTGGATTTCTTAAATTATGCACCATGCCTTGAGTTAAACGACCGATCGCTGCACTTTTTTCTTGATTTATTAATTCTTTGGTTTTTTGTTCAACTAATTTTTCTAAATTTTGATTTAGTTGCGCTAAAACTTGATTTTTTTCCGTTAATTGCTTTTGCAAATTTTGAATAGTTAATTGATTGACTACACGCGCCAAAACTTCTTCACTTTGAAATGGTTTACTAATATAGTCTACTCCCCCAACAGCAAAGGCTCTGACTTTATCCCATACATCATCGAGAGCGCTAATAAAAATTATGGGAATATTTTTAGTATTCTCATCATTTTTTAAAATTTTACAAACTTCATAGCCATCTAAATCTGGCATCATTATATCTAGTAAAATTAAATCAGGAATTCTGGTTTTACAGGTATTTAGAGCAATTTCTCCGTTTAAAGCTTTACGAACTTTATAACCTTGACTGCCCAGCATACTCGCTAAAAGACGGAGATTATCTGGTGTATCGTCAACTATTAATATTTCTGGTTGTGACAATGCTAATGTTTGTTTATTCATAGTTTTGGGAATTTGTTAATTCAATAATTTCTTGAAATTGAAAATTAAGAGCTAAATCAGTAATTTTAGTTGCAAAATCTATATATTCCGACGGAATTTTATCAAGGATTTCAAAAATTATTTCATCATTGCACTGGCAAGCAGCATCTTGTAATTTTTGTAACCAGTCATTAGGGATTTTAGCTAAATAATCTTGCAAGTTAGACTTAACAGTATTGACCGATATTTCTGGCCTCATTGATGGCGCTTGATAATTTTCTTCTTCATATAGATATGTTACTCCTAATAGTTCTCCTATTTTTTCTAATAATACATCTTCACGGAATGGTTTATGCAGGAAATCATTACAACCCACCGATAAAACCATTTTTCGATCTTTTTCAAAGGCACTAGCAGTTAGGGCAAGAATTGCTGTTGTTTGACCTTTTAAAGTGGCTTTAATTTTTTGGGTAGCTTCGTAGCCATCCATGACTGGCATTCGCATATCCATAATAATTAAATGTGGCGACCATTTTTCCCAAATTTCCAATGCTTCTATCCCATTTTCTGCTTCTTGTACGGTAAAACCGATAATGTTTAATAAGGTAAAAAGTAATTGACGACTTTCTGGGCGATCGTCTACTACTAAAATTTTATATTCTGGTTGATTTGGTGCTATTTTAATCACTTTTTTTGGCGGTTTATTTTTATTATTATCCGCCATTTCACCAATTATAATTGGAATATTAAAAGCAAATATACTTCCTATACCTATCTTACTTTTTACTGTAATATCACCCCCCATTAATTGCACAAATTTTCGACTAATTGGCAATCCTAAACCAGTACCTTGTTGAGATTTTCTGCCAGTTTCAGTTTGGCCGAAAGGTTCAAATAACTGATCTATTTCTTCCCCAGCTATGCCAGGGCCTGTATCTTCTATTTCCCACTGTAATTTGCAATTATTTTCTAAGTATTTATTTCCATCTATTTTAGGTTCTACCTGAGCATTAAATTTAAATTTATCATCTAATTTTTCTAGGGTTTTTACTCGCAAAATAACTTTACCTTTTTCAGTAAACTTAATCGCATTTCCCAAAATATTTAACAATACTTGACGCAATTTTCCTTCATCAGTTTGTACATAGATGGGAACATCTGGCCCAATTTCAAAAATTAATTTTAATCCCTTAGACTGGGCTTTTAAATTTAGCATTTGTTCTAAATTATAAAGCAAGTCAATTAAATTAAAACTTACCGGATTTAAACTTGTGCGTCCAGCTTCAATTTTCGACATTTCTAAAATATCATTAATTAAATCTAGTAAATGCTCACCAGCACGATTAATTATTCCGAGATTATCCTGATGTTTTTTACTCAAAGAAATATCCCTAGTCATTATCTGGCTAAAACCTAAAATAGCATTAAGAGGTGTTCTTAATTCGTGACTCATATTCGCCAGAAACTCACTTTTAGCTCTATTGGCTGCATCAGCAGCAATAACAGCTTTTTGTAATGCCGTTGATTGTTTTTGGGTTTGCGATAAAAGTTCGGCTTGTTGCACTGCTACGCCTAATTGGGTACCAATTTGAACAGCTATATTAATTTCTGCTGCACTCCACAAGCGGGCACTAGAATTTTGATAGCTGGCTAATAATCCCCAAAATTTATTACCACAAAAAATCGGAACTGTAATATAAGCTCTAGCTTGAATTCTTTCTAAAAATTCAATATAACAAGGAGAAAATTCTACATTATAAATGTCGGTGACACAAAAATATTTTCGCTCTTGATTGTAAAAATTTTCTGAGTTATTTTGTAAATAAGTATCTACCAGAAATTTTGGGTTAAGTTTAGGGCAATCAAAGTAATAATTTGCCAAATTTTCTGAGGGGTTTGAATTATTTATCAGTAGTATTAAAGGTTGCCATTGTTTGGTTACTGATTCAGCAACTATTTCGCCACTCCAGTCCGCATTAAATCGATAAATTAAAACTCGATCGCAGTTAAGAACTTGCCGTAATTCACTGGTTGTAGCAATAAAAATTGTTTCCATATCTAGGGTTTCTCGCATTTTTTGAATTACGGCGGCGATGGCTTTTTCCCTTGCTACACTTTCTTTTAATGCTTGCTCTGTTTCCTTACGTTCGCTAATGTCTCTCAGGGAAATTAAATAAGCTTTTTTGCTTTCCCAACTAATATTTACCATTCGTAATTCGGCGGTAATTATTTTTTTATTAGGATGAAAAATTTCTATTTCTACTATATTTTGCGTTTCTAATGGTATGCCAAATTCTTTTCCCAATATTTCTGCTGCTTTACGTCCTAAAATTACTTCTCCAGCCGAGTTAATAAAACGCACTAATCCTTCATAGTCAACTACTAATATTCCGTCGGCATTGGTGGAAATAATGGTTGTTAATTGTTTTTCATATTTAACTATTTCTGCTTCGGCTTTTTGGCGATTTTCTATTTCTTGCTGTAGGAGTTTATTCTGTTTTTGTAATTGTTTAGCTAATTGAAAATTTCGCAATTGATTTTCTATTCTCGCTAAAAGTTCTTTGGCTTGAAATGGTTTGGTAATATAATCTACTCCGCCAACTTCAAAGGCTTTTACTTTATCAAATACTTCATTTTTAGCACTAATAAAAATAACTGGAATATCACGAGTTGTCTCATTCTCTTTTAAGATTTGGCACACTTCATAACCGTTAGGATGTGGTATCATAATATCTAGTAAAATTAAATCTGGAGCAGCTAATTTTACAGAATTTAATGTCATTATTCCATCTGTTGCTACCCGGATTTTATAACCTCGATCGGTTAGTATTGCTGATAAAATTTGTAAGTTTACTGGACTATCATCTACTATTAAAATGGTTTCTTGATTATTATTAAAATTTTTTTTAGAGTTATGATTATAAATCATAGTTGTTTGGCGAAAATATCATTGTAAAAATATCATTTTAGCAGATTACCAGCTAAAATTAACCTGATAATTTTCACCTATATTAAAATATTATTAATTGTTAATTTTTATTAAGATGACAAATATAATTTCTGAGGATAATTATTTAGACTGATGAAGCAGCCGAGGGAAATTCTAAAATAAAAGTAATATGACCAGGGGTACTAAAGGCACGAATATTTCCCCCTAGATATTCTACCAATTTTTTTACTAAAGCTAATCCTAAGCCAGTACCAGCATATTTCCAAGGATCGCGATCGGGAATGCGATAAAATTTGTCAAAAATGCGATCGCACTCCTTGGCATCAATTTCTACTCCCGAATTGCTAAAACACAATTGCCAATATTGACTATTACTTGCCGCCGATATCATTATTTTTTCTCCATTCGGGGTATATTTACAAGCATTATTTAATAACTCATTTACAATTCTTTGCAAAGCACATACATCTGTATTTATAGGAGGTAATTTTTCCGGAATGTTCACTTGTAAATATTGTCCTTTACTATTAATTTCTTTAATATAAGGCTCCATAATATAATTTATCCAAATTGATAAATCAATAGTAGTAAAACTCAGGGGTTCTGTCCCCGCATTCAATTGGGACAATTGCAACATATCATTAATTAAACTCATTTCTCGATGATATTCATCCTGGATAATTTGCAAATAGCGATTAATGTTTCCAGAATTATCTTTTCCAGAATTCTCTGCCAAGATTTCTTTCTTTTCCAAAATAATTTTTAACATATCTGTGGCTAATTTAATGTTAGCCATAGGTGTGCGAAGCTCATGGGAAATTGTACTTAAAAAATCCTCTTTAAGTAAATTTAGCTTTTGTAATTCTTTCCCATGTATTTGTGAAGCTTGATATAAGCGAGATTGTCGTAAGGCGATCGCACAATGATTAGCTACTTGTTGTACTAATCTAATATCTCGATCGCTAAAAGCATGATAACTTTGATTATGAATTAAACCTAAACTACCAAAAACTTCCTCTTTGTCAAAAATTGGACAAATTAAAATCGTAACTGGACTAAAATCTGGAGCAAAATTAGGGCAACAAAAATGACAATAATTTCCTTGTAAAAGCTGATTATATATTTCTGGGCTGACTGCCTGATCAATTAGGTTATTTAAAGAATAATTTAAGATGCGATCGGATTCATACGTCACACTTACTACACCTGATTGCATCTCAAATAAAACCGCTTTACAAAATTTGGAACCTAATACTATTGCTAATTCTTGCACAGCAGTTTGCATAATTTGAATTTCATCTAAATTATCCCGCAATTTATCTGTAATACGTTTTAATGTTACTTCTACATCAAAAGCTAATTTTAATTCAATAGAATTAGCTTGTACTTGCCGTTCTAAACTATTACTAAATCTTTCAATTTTATGATAAATTTCTGCCTTTTTAATTGCTAATGTTAAATGTTCGGATAAAATAGAAATTAACTCTATTTCTTCATTCAGCCAAAAATAAATATGCTTGGTTCTTGCCAAGCGTAAAACTCCCCAAAATGAATTTTCTTCATATAGAGGTACTAATAAATAAGCTCCGTTTAAATTTTCAGCATAGTTAGCAATTTCTCCTAATATATAAATACTATTTTTGTCAATTTCTACTATTTCAAATTGCTGTAATTTATCTGTAATTTTTTTCCCGTTCTCTACAGAAATTTTTCCGGCAAAAACTTCTACTAAATTTCCATATACTAAATTAGTAGTCACATTATGCCAAGCGTCGCGATCGGGTATATACTCGAAAATATCCACCCTATCGGCGGGCAAGAAATCGGCAATTTCCAATATAGCCGTAGCAAAAATATTTTTTAAATCTAAATGTTTATTAATATTTTTTATTTTTTTATGTAATGCTTTTTCCCTTTCTTTTTTATATTCTATTTGCTGATAAATTTCTATGCGTTCTAAGGTAAATTGTAAATGCATAGCTAATTTTTGCAAAAAATTTATTTCCCATTCTTGCCATTGTCGAGGCTGGGCGCATTCCTGTACCGAAAATATTCCCCATAAATTTTTTTCTTGAAAAATCGGTACAGTTATATTAGCTTTAACTTGAAAATTTTGTAAAAAATTTTTATAGGATTTAATTAAATTTGCTTGTTCAATATCCGTAATTATCTCAATTTTACCTTGATTAAAATTTTTGACTAAATAAGTATTTTTTATATCTTTTCTTAAAATATGCTGACTATGAGGTGTCAAAGCTGCGGCAATGATTTTTCCAGTCCCCTCCGGATAAAAACGGCAAATAAACGCCCTATCAACTTTGATAATTTGTTGGACTTTCTCTACTATGAGATTTAAAATATTTTCTACTTGATTAGCTTGATTTAAATTTTCAATAATTAATTCCATAATTTTTTAATTTTTTAAATTATTTAAAAAAATTTTTGCTAATTTTTGCCCAGGGCATAAATCCTTGCTAATACTAATATATCCTGTTATGCTTTTTGTAGCATTTCTTCTGCTTAACTGACATAATATATCCATAAAATTATAGGGATTTTGGTCATTATTACCCAGGGGCATTTTTTTCTGATACCACTGAAAAGACACCCGCTTGTAAAGCGGGTGATGTGTGATAAATAAAAAAATTAAAATTTGTATAAAAACAAGATTAAATTAAATGATACTTGAAATATTTTGATTTTTAATGGTCTCCAGCAGGTAAAGGTTAAATAGCCAATTCTAATTTAGCAATTAAATGGCGATAAGAATAGGTATTTAAGGCTAACCTAGACTGTGATTTATTAGCTATTTCTACTAAATTTGGCATTTCTTGATGGCATCTGCCACAAAACCAATAAATTTCCCCCGATCGAATATGGCGAAGTAAAGTATCAGAACAGCAGGGACAATGTGAACTAGCCATAAAATTCGCCTCTAACTAAAATATTAGTCATCAGGGGTCTAAATAAGCTTCTAGTAAAGCTGTCAGTCCTACCGAAAGCTTGGCCAGATGCTTGTTAACCTGCCTGTTGAACTTTATTGCTTAAAATATAAAGATAAATTCTGAGGAAATTGTGAATATAGCCTGATATTTAAGTTAAGTTTTTTTACGAAATATTGAATCTAAGTAAATAGACTTCTCTGTTATTTTTACCGAGGTTTTGTAAATAAATATAAACAAGTTTTTTTCATGCTATTTCATCTATGTTTTATAAATATCTGAGATTAACTACTCATTTTGAACGGAAATATGAAAAATTTATAAAGTTAACCTATTATTATCATCAAATTTACGGATAAGACCCTGTTTATCCCACTTTTTCAGGTTAAATATAGTTATAATATCTAAGTAAAATTACTTGCCTTTAGCCCACATACTGGACAAAATATTTTTAACCTCGATCGCCCCTCCACCCTTAACACATCCAGTTGAGGGAGTAGATATTACAAAAATAGTTGATAATTACAAATTTCTCATCAACAATTTCCGACAAATCAATATTGTTAATTAAAATTTTTATACCTAGCCCTTACCAGTATAATTACTAACTAATTTCTATCATATATTCTGCAATAAATTATAAAAGATTCCTCAATATACTGAAAATAAAGCTAATACTAAAATTTTCATATTTTATTTTTTTTGCGATTGTTCCTAAACTGGACTGTTGCCATAATTTGATAATTAAGGTTATGCTAAAAATAAATATCTGTTTTGTTATAGGCATGGACAATGATTAAATTCTGGGAACGTCTATATCTACAAAAACCTCGATCGCGTTCTATTGTTATCCTATCCCTTTTAATTGGGGGAACTATCAGTGTAAGTTTTATTGGAATTATCAGTTATAAAATAGTCCGAAAATTATTACTCATACGTTTACAAGAAACAGCCTTGTTAGAAGTTCAACATGGTATTAATAAAATTGATATTTGGTTAGCCCAAAGAAAAGCTGAAGTAGAAACTATTGCTAACACTCCCACCGCTCGAACGATGAATTGGAATATAGCTCAATCTTATCTAACATCAGAAGTCGATCGACTCCAAGAATATCATCACCTTACCTATAGTTATGCTGATGGTTCCTTTTTTACCACTAAAGTTGGTTATGCCCCAGGCCAAAATATTCGTGATCGCCTTTGGTTTCAAAAATCTCTTGCTGGAGAAAATTTTGTTTCCGATCCATTAATTAGTCGTACTACAGGCATTACTCAAGTTATCATTAGTTCCCCAATTAATAATAAATCCCAAGTTGTAGGAGTTCTTGGTGGTGCAATTAAACTTGATAGATTAGGTAAAGTTATTCAACAAATTAATCAAGGAGAAAATAGTTATGCTTTTGCTTTAAATTCTGAAGGTAGAGTCATAATTCATCCCGATGCTAATTTACGAGGAAAAGCAGAAAAACCTGCTCCTATTTTGCTGCAACATCCAGATATTAACCTAGCTAATATTGCTCAAAAAATGGTAGCTAAAAAAGAAGGAATAGAATTAACACAAATTAATGGAGTTTGGAAATATATTGCTTATGCTCCCCTGCGGGAAACTAACTGGTCAGTTGCCCTAGTTATTCCTCGGAACAATTTAGAATCAGAATTATATGCCCTTAATCTCTTAGCTTTCATTTTAGGAGTATTATTAATGATTGCTATTATTAGCGCTTGGCGACAGATAAAATTATATGAACAAAGCCAAGACCAAGTTAAACTACTAGCGGAACAAGCAGAAGAACTAAATCAAACCCTAACTGAACTAAAACAAACACAAACACATTTAATTCAAAGTGAAAAAATGTCAAGTTTAGGGCTAATGGTGGCAGGAATTGCCCATGAAATTAATAACTCTGTTAACTTTATTCACGGCAACTTACCCCATACTACCGAATATGTGAATAATTTAATGAATTTAGTAAATGTATATAAAAAGTTTTTCCCAGAATTACCCCCAGAAATAGTCGATTTAGAAGCAGAATTAGAATTAGAATTTATCCAGGAAGATTTACCGCAAATGCTGGCATCAATGCGAATGGGAACTGATCGCATTCGCCAAATTATTCTATCACTACGTAATTTTTCGCGCTTGGATGAAGCCGAAAAAAAGGCGGTAGATTTACATGAAGGAATTGATAATACTTTACTCCTGTTGTTTAATCGGATTAAAGATAATATTAAAATTATTAAAAATTATGGTGATTTACCCTTAATAGAATGTTATCCTAGCCAAATAAATCAGGTATTTATGAATTTATTAAGTAATGCCATTGATGCTTTATATGAAACCAATACATTAAATAAGCAAATTGAAATTACCACTAAAATAATTGATAATTCTAATGATAATAAATATGTTGCCATTAGCATTAAAGATAATGGTATAAGAGACAGCCCTTAATAGAATGTTATCCTAGCCAAATGAATCAGGTATTTATGAATTTATTAAGTAATGCCATTGATGCTTTATATGAAACCA
>CAWUOF010000059.1:0-12667 GCA_963923765.1 uncultured bacterium
ATGTAGAGAGGTCTCGTGGGCTCGGAGATGTGTATAAGAGACAGGATTTAATGTCAGCGATCGCGCCCATAGCCATTGCTGCAATAGCTTGATCAGTTGCTTTTGGTAAATGATAATATTTACCCCCAGAAGTTTTAGCTAACTCTTTAGCAAAACCAGTAGAAATAAACTTATTTTCTGTATCAATTACTAACAATTGAATACCCAAACCACGAATTCTAGCAGCTATTTCCAGTAACTCTTGCTTAATATCAGGTTTTTCTCCTTCTAAAATTGGTTCTCCAAGCGATCGAGCTAAAGGAATATTACCTCTACCATCAGTAATAGCTACAATTACAACTTGACCAATATCTCCGGACTGTTTAGCATTAATTCCCACTCGTACTGCTTGAGTTAAACCATGAGCTAAAGGAGAACCACCACCACAAGGTAAGGTTTCTAAACGTCGCTTTGCCAAAGCAATAGAACGAGTAGGGGGTAATAACACATCAGCTTGTTCGCCTCGGAAGGGAATCAAAGCAACTTGATCGCGGTTTTGATAAGCTTCTGTTAATAATCGCATCACCGCCCCTTTTGCTGACTGCATCCGGTTTAGAGCCATTGAGCCGGAAGCATCAACTACAAACACAACCAAAGCACCAGCTTTTCTGACTAAACGTTTCGATCGAATATCTCCTTGTTCCACGATAACACGGCGATCGGGTTGTCGTTCTCGACGAGATTTTTGATAAGGTGCGGCTGCCCTTAAAGTAGCATCTACAGCAATGCGTCTTACCCTACCTTTAGGCAACATTGGTTTAATATAACGACCTCGATCGTCCGAGAAAATTATACTACGACTGCCTGATTTTCCTTGGCGTTGAGTTTGTTGAGCAAAAAGCAAAACACTATCGTCAAGAATTACCCCTTCCGGATCAAAAATAAATTCTTCTGGAATAGTAGCTTCTTCCTCTTCTGGAGGATTAGTATTTTCTTCTTCCTCTTGCTCTTCTTGCTCTTGCTCTGATTGATCTTCCGGTGGTGGTGGCGGTGGCGGTGGTGGTGGTGGTGTTTCCTCTGGGGGTGTTTGAATTATAGTAGCGCGAGGTACTATAACTAACTCTACTGCCCGTCGTAAATCTTCGGCATTTACTACTGTCCTTCCATCTAAAGCAGCGGCAGCTTTAGCAACTCGTATAGCAAATAATTCGGCGCGATGTCCTTGCACTCCACCGCGAATTGATTCTGTTACCAAATATTCTATTTGTTCGCGAGTAATATTAACATCTTTAAGCCATTCTCTAGCTAAGATAATTTGAGTTTTGAGATTATCAATATCCTCGCTGTAGTTTTGTAAAAAATCTTGGGGAGATTTGGCATAATTTAGGGCTTGATCTACTGCCTGTACACGATCGTCTAAGCCTAAAACTCCATCAGCAGAAAGAGTAATAGCAATACGATCGAGTAAATGTTCCCTTAAAGGTCCTTCTTCCGGATTATAGGTAGCGATAAATAAACTTTGGCAAGGATGTTGAACGCTAATTCCTTCTCTTTCTACGAGATTACGTTTTTCAGATATTACTGTTAAAAGTTGATTGGCAATTTGGTCATCTAATAGGTTAATTTCATCAACATATAAAACGCCGCGATTTGCCTGGGCTAATAATCCTGGTTGAAATACTGTATCTCCTTTTTTTACGGATTTTTCGACATCTACAGAACCTAATAATCTATCTTCTGTGACTCCGAGAGGTATTTGAATAAAAGGGGCAGGAATAATTTCTGTTTCTGGGGTATTTTCTCCTGTTTCTTGTCGAGGATCGGCGTTATAATAGGAACCTTTTACGACTTCGATCGGGGGTAATAGGGCGTGTATGCCCCTTGCCATCACAGATTTTGCAGTTCCCCGTCTGCCAGCGATCGCTACTCCTCCTAATAGGGGATCTACTGCTGCTAATAGTAGGGCTATTTTGATTGCTTCTTGCCCAATAACAGCAGCCAGAGGAAAGGATGTAATTGTGGGTTGAATAGTAGGTACAGACATATTTTGAATATTGCCGATTTAAGCTACATCAGCCATTTAAGTATTAAAATTTAACCTAAAATGTATGTACATTCTCAGTGGGAAAGTTAGGCTGATAAGTCCCAAGTTTATTTTAAAACTATTTTTAGCAATTTTTACATAAATATTTTATTTTTACGAAACTACCTATATAAAACTGTTACTTATCACCATAGCTGATAAACTATAAAACAACCATAATATTTATATATTTTTGGATTAGATTAATGTTTAATCATTATACTGCAAAGTGGTATAATTTTCCAAGTTATAATTTTTTGAATAAAATTTTGAATAAAAATAGTGAAATTTTCACAAAAAACATATATTAATCAACCTCAAAATTAGAATATTTTATTTATAAAGGGTGCATTTCATAGACAGTAAAAATGTTTGGGTAAAATTTAAAATAGAAATATTTTTTTTACCAAACATGGTAAAGAAGTTAAGAATTTTCCGGTTTAATTTTTGGTTGTATATTGGCAAATATTGAAATGCACCAAAAAAATTATTTTTCCTAAAAAAGATAGCCGGAAATCATACCAGCAAGCAAAATAAAACCAATCCAAACATTTTGGCTAAAGATTTGGCCATAAACAGGTCGAGGTAAATCAGATTGACGGAGGCGAAGATATTGCCAAAACCAGGCGATCGAACTTAAAAACAAAGTAAACCAAAACCAAAAATGTAAATGTAAAGCATTACCTAAATAAGCAATTAAAGCGATAGTAAAAACAAAAAAAATACCTACAGCTTCCGCCGCATATTTGCCAAAAAATAAAGCACTAGAATTAACACCTAATTTTCTATCATCTTCGCGATCGCTCATAGCATAAACAGTATCAAAGCCCAAAGTCCAAAAAATAGTTGCACCCCACAACAGCCAAGTATTTAAGTCCAAATTCTCTGTGACTGCACTCCAACTTATCAACACAGCAAAACCCCAAGCAATAGAAAGTACCAATTGAGGAATAGGAAACACTCGCTTGGCCAAAGGATAGAGAATAATCACTGGTACTGCCGCCACACATAAATAAAAAGTAAGTGGATTAAGATAAAAAGCGAGAACTGCGGCGCAAGCAAAAGCTATAAAAACTACTACAATACCAGTACGTATAGATAAAGCACGAGCAGCTAAAGGACGATTGCGTGTTCGCTCTACTTCTGGATCGATATCTCTGTCCCACAAATCATTAATCACACATCCAGCCGCACTGGTAGCAAGAGTACCCAAAATAATTACCCCCACCAAAGGTAAAGGTGGTTTTGCCCCAGATGCTAAAAATACTGCCCAAAGTGCGGGAATCATTAAAATAAGTCTGCCGGCGGGTTTGTCCCAGCGTAAAAGGCGAATAATGGTTAACCAAGTGGGTTCGGGTTTATTGTCAGACTGCAATAACATGAAATTGTGTAGTAACTTTAGCTAAGAAATTACGTTTTTACTATATCGTTATTTTTGAGGTTTAAACTAGGGTAGGAACCCCAGATAAGCGATATGGTTAATACTGTTCCTGTAGTAAAAATACCTTCTGTTTCTATCAAAGAAAAACGAATTCTCGCTGCTATTGATATGGGGACAAACTCCCTCCACATGGTAATAGTGAAAATTGACCCAGCTTTGCCTGCTTTTACTATTATTGCGAGGGAAAAGGAAACGGTAAGATTAGGCGATCGCGATTTAGAATCCGGAAATCTTAAACCGGAAGTAATGCAAAAAGCTATCCAAACTTTGCGTCGCTTTCAAGAAGTGGCAAAAACTTTAAATGCAGAACAAATAGTTGCAGTAGCTACAAGTGCAGTACGAGAAGCACCTAATGGCCGGGATTTTTTACACCAAATTGCAGAAGAATTAAAGCTTAATGTTAGTTTAATTTCCGGTCAAGAAGAAGCCCGACGGATTTATCTAGGGGTTTTATCTGGTATGGAATTGAATAATCAGCCACATATTATTATTGATATTGGTGGCGGTTCTACAGAATTAATTTTAGGAGATGGTCAAGATCCGCGTTCTCTTAGTAGTACTAAAATAGGTGCGGTTCGTCTTACTGGTGAATTTATTACTACAGATCCGATTAGTAATGTAGAATTTCAATATTTACAAGCTTACATTCGGGGGATGCTAGAAAGACCGATCGAAGATTTACAAGCTCATGTAGATGTTGGTGAAAAACCTCGATTAGTGGGAACATCTGGTACGATCGAAACAGTTGCAACTATTATTGCCCGCGAAAAATTAAAAATTGTGCCGAATCCTTTAACGGGATATCAGTTTAGTTTAAAAGATTTAGTTGATTTAGTGAATCGTCTGCGGAAGTTATCTAATGTAGAACGTGCAACTATTCCAGGAATGTCTGATCGGCGATCGGAAATTATCTTAGCTGGGGCTTTAATTTTACAGGAAGCTATGACTTTGTTGGGAGTTGATAGTTTAACTCTCTGTGAGCGATCGCTGCGAGAAGGTATAGTTGTAGATTGGATGTTAACTCATGGTTTAATATCTGATAGTTTACGTTATCAAAGTTCTATTCGTGAACGCAGTACTTTAAAAATTGCTCAAAAATATCAAGTTAATTTAGAATACTCTGAACAAGTAGCCACATTTGCCCTGAATCTTTTCGATCAATTACAAGGTATATTACATAATTGGGGAGCAGAAGAAAGGGAATTACTATGGAGTGGATCAATTTTACATAATTGCGGTCATCACATTAGCCATTCAGCACATCATAAACATTCCTATTATTTAATTCGTAATAGCGAATTACTCGGTTACACAGAAACTGAATTGGAAATTATTGCAAATTTAGCTCGTTACCATCGCAAAAACAGCCCAAAAAAGAAACACGATAATTTTCGGAATTTGCCTACCAAACAACATCGCTTAATGATTAGTCAACTTAGTGCTATTTTGCGAATAGCTGTAGCATTAGATAGGCGACAAATTGGAGCAGTTAATGAAATTAGATGTGAATATCGTGCGGCTGCCAAGGAAGTTATTTTGTATTTACGACCAACGAATTTAGATGATGAGTGTATTTTAGAGCGTTGGAGTTTAGATTACAAAAAAGATGTTTTTGAGCAGGAATTTGGCGTAAATTTAATAACTAAATTGGAGCCTGTGTCAGCCTAATTTTATTAGATGAATTGGCTACATTTTGTATGTGCTAATATAAAAGGGAAGGCAGAACAGCAAATAATTTTTTTTATACTTTAATTTTGCTGTATTATTCTTCCTAGTAATTAAGTACCTGTGCAAAATTAATTATGTTTTTCAATAAACTATTGGCACAAATGCCAGAGTTATTTTATCAATTATATAATTTATTTTGCACGACTACTTAACTCATTTTTTTCTGATTTTGACTATAATTGTTATTTGCGTAGTTGCCCAAATACAATATAATATTTAGGCTAAATTTGGCATATATTTTTGTTGTATTTTTAGGGAGGTTATTAATTATAATTTTCTGGATATTTAAAAAAGTTGTTCAGCATTTAGCTGTTTACTACGAAAAAATTTTTATAAATGCTAAACAACTTATTAGTAAATAATAACAGTCTAATCTGTGAGAATAATCAGCATTAAAGCTAATAAATTGATTAAAACCATAATTATTATGGTAGCATCTCAATGGCTGCAAAAAGATATGATTATAAATATGCAAATCTTGGGTACATCTCATTTTTGCAAAAAAACGATATCTTAACTATGCAAATATCTATAATTTTGATTCATAGCCTAGTCGGGGCGCTTTAGCGCAACAACGGTTATTTACAAATATGAGATACTCCCCAAACATTTATAGTTTTTGCTTATAGCCTAAACAGCGAAGACAGCAAAAAAACAAACCTTTTTACAATTTTGAGATGCATCAGGTATTAATGGCGGAATTGTTCAACGGCTGGGGTATAACCTATAGGTAAAACATAGTCCAAATTTTCGTGAGGACGAGCAATAATATGCCAGGAAAGTAATTTCCCGCCATCTACTCTATCAACTGCTTGGATACCAGCTTCAACAGCAACTTGTACTTCAGAGATGTTTCCCCGCACAATTACAGTCCAGTAAGCCCGTGTGATTTTTTCGCAATGTACTAGGGTGACGCGGCCAGCTTTTACCATTGCGTCGGACACTGCTAATACGGAAGGATAGCCCAAAACTTCCACCATGCCAACTGCCGCTGACATTTTTATGCTCCTAATTTTCAATAAAATCCGAGCTTAATTGTACGATGAATTCTGAAAATAAATTTTATATGTTAATTTTTATATATTAATTAGAAATTTTTATATTTGTTGCCGATCGCTCGATTTATTAGCTGAGGACAGGGGAAGGATGGACAATTAGCCTGCAACAATTGGTTAAGTTTTTCCGAATGTTGAAAGTAAAGTCCACCCTACTTGTAGTAATAATTGGTGGAGATGTCTAGGAAAAATAAATGGTGGATGGCGATCGCATATATTATTAACGATCTCTTCCCAAAGTGGTGATATATAAAACGGCTTCTTCGGGAGGAATTCCTAAAACTTCGTTAACTTGGTTGTCAAAAAAACCACCAATACCACTAACTCCTAAGCCAAGTTGAATGGCGGCTAAATTTAATCTTTGTCCTAAATGACCGGCATCTAAATGTAGATAACGATAAGCTCGATCGCCATATTTAGCTACAGCATTTTTTAAATCTGCGGTATGAAATAAAACTGCTGCTGCATCTCTGCCTAATTCTTGCCCTAAACATAAATAATGCAATTCTCGGCGAAAATTTTTAAACCGAATTTGTCGTAATTCTTGAACTTTAGGAGCATAATAATAACAACCTTCATCTAAACCATTTATACCAGAAACGGCGATAAAAGTTTCGATTAAACTTAAATCAAAGTAATCTGGAGAGCCATCTAAACCTTGATTTATATAATGTTCTGGTTGATATGTAAAATCTAACAGGGCTTTTAATTCTTCTAAACTGAGATTTCCTCCCGTGTAAGCGCGAGTAGATCTACGTTGTAGAATAGTATTTTCTAATTGTTCTAGTTCATCTCCCCAAGTAATCGGAGCAGATACCATAGAAATTTTGCTACAGAAGGGAAAGTTATATTTATCTTCTGGTGAGTTATCTTGGGCATTTTGCTGCCATTTTGGGCTACCGATCGTATTGGAATCTATTTGGGTAGCACGATGAAAGTATTCTAATAGTTGTCCATCGGCAATATAGGGATATTCTGTTTGAATAGGCGATGGTAAAGCAGTACAAGCAGGGGTTAATTTTTCTGTTTTTTCTAACAAATCTGTTAGGGGAATAACGGTTATTGTTCCTTCTAAATTGCTATCTATATAGAGTAATTCATTAATTTTTTCATCTATAAAACCCCCGATGAAATGGGGTCGGTAGTTATTAATACTAGCAGCTAATTCAATATTGCCTAGTAAATGACCGGTATCTAAAAAAATTCGCCGATAAGCACGGTCTTGATAACGCCAAGCAGAACGAAAAAATATGGCTGTAGTGATGATGGTTATGTGGGTATTTTTTAAGGCTGGATGCCAAAAACAAGCGGTTTGTAATTCTTGCCAAATGTTACTATCCCAATATTGGATTAAAGAATGGGTTTTTGGTTGATAATTATAGATTCCAGTTGGTAATATTTCTGTGCCTCGCGAGACTAAATATACTTCGGCGGGATATAGTCCTCCCGCCGAAGGTGCAGCCCTTAAGTATAGGTTTTCTCCGGTCATGTTGGGGACTTTAGCTGTTAAGCCATAGCTACAAAATAAGAGTCGAGATAACCGCGCCCAATTTTGATTAGTGCGATCGCCTGATAATTGGTATTTATCTTGTAGATAGGGTTTTAAATCAAAGGATTTACCGATTTTATATTCCTTAAATGGAATTGGTTGTGTTTCCCAGTCTAAGCCTTGACTTTTAGTAGCTAGTGTCTGGGGGTCATATTTGGTGCGTTCGTGATAGTATTCTGCCAGGGAAATTTTATAATTATCAGTCATAACCTTATTTTACTGTTTCACTCTTTGACAACTTCTAATAATAACTCTTGAATTTGGCTAATTTCTTCTGGTGAAGCCGTATCTAAAGATAACATTTTTGGCAATAAAGATAGTTTTCTATAGAAGGTGTTTTCAATTTGGGGAAATTTTGGTAAAGTTGCCAATACGGGTAGATTACTTTTGGGTAATCTTTTTATTTCTTCGAGAATTTGTGGTTTCAGATTTGCTCCTTTAGATTGCCAAGCTACACATTGACTCAAACAACTAATAAAGTTTACAGCTACTTGGGGTTGAATAGGATAATTATATAGTTGTTCGAGAGATAATTTTGCGGCTCTTTCTACATCAATAAAATGTGCTGCATATTCTTGTGGCTGTCCTGGGCTAATAAGTCTGGCTACAGCCCAAACAGCTTTTTCTTGTTGTCCTAAATGGGAACTATTTTTAATTACATCATGGAGTACACTAAGATTTCTATAGCTAGGACGGCCACATTTAGCTAAAGAATTAAAAAATACTAAAGCTTGGGGTTGCCGTTGATGGGCAGAAAATGCTTGTATGAGATAATCATCCCAATTTAACCATAGCAGTTTTCCTGGTGTTTCTGCCATATATGTTAATAGATCATTGGAAATTTTGGCTAAACCGTTATCAAATTTTTTCTTTATCCATTGCTCAAATTTTTTCTCTAATTCTTTGGATTTGATATCCATAGAATCAAAGGTTTGAAATAAACTAGATAGTACTCTTACTGCTAGTTTTATTTTAGTATGACCTTGAGATGACATCATTATATCATTAGTTTCTAGCCATTTGAGAAATTCTCCGATGATTTGGCTACGATTAATGGCTGCTAATGTTTGGGTTTCTAGTTCTCGATAATGTTGCCATAGTCCGCGATTGTTCCAATCTTTATGAAGTCGCGCAGCCAGCATTTCCCATTCCGGAAATTTTACAGGTATTCCGGTTGGTATTTGTCGCCCATTTCTGGTTCTAGGTATAGAGGGTATAATGCTAGAAAGTTCTATATTTTTTAATGTAGTAGGAGATTTTAGAGGTGATGCATTAGTATCGGGTTCGGCACTGACTTCTAATTGAAACCGAGAGCCATTTTTGGAGATAAGTGCTAATAATAATCTTTCGTCAAAGGTATATTCTACTTCTACATCGAGACGACTGCCTGGAGTTAATTTTGCTTCTATAAGTTTTTCTATGGGTACTTGTCGCAACCGTTGTAGGGTGGTATTGTGATTAGGTTTGGTTCCCATTCCTACCCAGGCTTTAAATTTTAAATAACCGCTATTGGCATCGGGTAATTTGAATTTTTCTTTGAAAATTGTATGGTAGGGATAGGTTTGTCCTTGGGCAACTATGAGGGTGAGTTTGTTTTCGCCATCTTCGTTTACTTCTAGGTAGATATTGGTGGGATTTACGCGCTGACCGTTGCCTGCGCCTTGGGCACCAGCAGCAAATAAGGCTGCGCCTCTGGCGACGGCTAAATCTGGGTCGCCATCGTCTATGATTGGGATATTTTTAAATAGTTTTTGTAGTCGATCGCGTACTGCGGGAAAATAAGTCATACCTCCGTTTAAGAGTACAGTATCTACTTTAGGTAATTTACCTGTTCTTTGTTTTACTTTTAGTAATATTTCTAATACGGGCACAACAAAACTATTAAATTCATCGATAAAGGGTGACTCGTCGAAAGCTCGATCGGTGTTAAGATTTTCTAATAATTCTAAGTTTATATTTTCACAGAGTAAAGGGGCTAAAATTTCTCGCATTCGTTCGGTGGTAATATAGTAACGGATGGGAAATTCTCCTTCTAAAAAGTTGCCTTGAAATGCAGCTTTAAAATCTTGTTTTTCGGTAACTTCTGCATATTCAGCACCCCACATTTTTTTAAATTTTTCGGCATATATTCGTAATTCGTAACCGAGTTTTTTCTGGTCAGCAGCAGATAGTTTAGCTGCCCCAGGAAAATTGTTTAAAATATATTCGGCAATGAGTCGATCGACTGTATCTCCACCAACACGAGTCCGGGAACCTACGGCTAAATCACGAATGCTAAATTGATTATTTATTCCCTGCCATTGCACACAGTGTAAAGTAACATCTAATGTACCGCCTCCTAAATCGTAAACCAGTATATTAGTCGGTTGATGAACATCAAAAGTTTGGGGTATTTCGCCTTTTTGTAAGCGATGCAAAAAATCATATAATGCGGCATGAGGTTCGGGAAGTAATACGACTTCTTCTTCTTGCCATCCTGCTAGTATGGCGGCTCTACGGGTGGCTTCAATAGCATCGGATTCATAGGAGGCTGGATGAGTTATTACTGCTCCTTGTACTTCGCGGTTTTGTAATAGTCGATCGCGACAAAATCCTAATACTTTGGCGGCGGCTTCTTCTGGTGCTATTTTACCGGAAGTTAAGTTATAATAAAATGCCTGACCATCAAAGGATACTCCCATATCATGTTTCCAAGCTAAAATAGTTTGGTCACGAAATGCATAGGCTTGAGCTTTGACATGACCACCTACTTCTGCTTGTTCTTTGGAATTAAAACGTACTGAAGAAGGTATTATTTCTTTTCTAACAAGAGAGCCATATTCGTCTTTTACTGATACGCTAATTGCTGCTGCTGTCCATTGTTGCCCCATCGGAGCTATGTTAGCGATCGCCATTACTGTATTGGTAGTTCCTAAGTCAATGCCGACGTAGGTAGGCCGCATAACTTCATTTAGAACTTCTATATAATCGGCTGTTTCTCTAAGTTTATTGCCGATTTGATTGCCAATTGCTAAGGTTTTGATACCGCGTCTTTTTAGGTTATTAAAAAGTTTAGCATAGCCGTTATCGTTGCTGACAACTGCTATCATTTTTACTTGTTTTTCGGAATTGGCAATAATTTCTAAAGCAGTACGTTCGATGAGGGTATCTACTTCTTGAGAAACGGGATCTAAGCCTGGAGTTAGTTCAAAACGATAGGCAAATTGACGAAATGATCCGCCGTAAGCTGCTAAAACAGCCGGAGTGTTAGAAAATGCACGCCGATCGACTAATTTACCATGAGATAAACAAATTTCTTCGATCGTTGCTAATTTAGGTTTGATATTATCCAGATCAAGCAACACCGCTATATTATGCATCGGCTCTTTTCCTTGTGAGTTTAATTTTCTTCACTAACTTCTTTTACTCGTGCTGGGGTAAGAATTTTTTGCCCTACACGCCATCCTGGACGAATACAACGCACGATTTTTTCGTCTTTTGAGTTGGTAAAAACTGATCCTTCAATATAGGAATATTCTCCTAGTTGTTCGCTCCTTAATGCAAAGGTTTGATTTGTGTTGGTAGGAAATTGTTTGATTTCTAATATTTTAAATGCTTTTAACATGGCTTCTAAGGTGATAATAACACTGAGGGAATCACTGGCAGATAAGGGTGAACCTTCTTCGGATTTTTTTTCTAGGCGTTGATGTAAAAGGACGATTTGATCTAGGACTGGTTCTGGTTGAGTTTGCAGGGTTTTACCAAAATTATAGATTGCTTCTTGTAGTGCTTGCGATCGCAGTTCTTCTAAGGTGGTTTTTAATTGTTCATTTTCTTGTTTTAATTGTTCGATTTCACTGCGTAAATTAGCTTCAGTTTCTCCTAGTTCGCGAGCTAAGTTTTGGGCAGCTTCATCGGTGATAGCATCGGTACTGATGCGAAATTTTTCTTGCAGGGTTTTCCAAAATTTTCTTAAAAAGGAAGATGCACCCCAACGCAATAGTATTTGATATCCGTTGGAGGTTTCAAACATCAGGCGAGATTGGTTATCTAATGCGGTGGGTAATTCTGATAAAAATAAAAATGTTCGTTCCGATCGCTCGTAATTTTGAATTACTTCAGCTATTTGATTTAGTTTTACTAAATCCCGATTTCCTGATTCTGTAAAAGCGTATTCTGCTAATTCAATAAATTTATTTAAGTTGGTTTTTAGTCGTCGCATTACTTCGGAGGGCGACTCGGCTTCACTTCTTTTTTGCCCTGGTCTGGTGGATATATAATAAAAGAAGTTATCGGCTTCTTGTTGTTGTCTGGTTTCAAAGTTTTTTGTGATTATTTCTTCCCAGTTATCTGCTGGTAATTTTCGCAGTATTTCTATACATTTTTGATGAATTTGGGTAAGCGATCGCTGATTTTTTTGTTTTTCTTCACTTCTAGGTATAAATTCTTCATAATAATCATTACAGAATGTAATGAAATTGTACCAAGGTGATGTTTCTATTGCTGTAGGCACTGGCAACGAGTTTTTCTCATTTTTAAATTTCTCTATTTTGATCTCTGGAGTATTATTTGTATCGGTAACTTGAGGCCGTGACCAGGCTTTTTCTTGTGTTCTGATTTGTTTTTTTGGTCGTTCTTTTTTCATAAAGATATTAATTGGTATTCTACTGAATTGGATTTTACAACTAATGTTGATAATTTGTCGGAAGCTATGCCCACAATTTTTATTTTTATTGCGCTCTTTTGATTTCCCTATTATTTTAAAGATTTAGTCCCTGATCTGATTATAGTTGCCTTCGATCGCGCTTGCTTTTTAAGTTTTTTATTATTTCCAGATATTTTGTAATGAGTAG
>CAWUOF010000060.1:0-12650 GCA_963923765.1 uncultured bacterium
TCATCAGTAAAGGGATTTTTACCAGCTTTTAAAGCATTAATCCAGCCTTGTTGGGCTAATTTTTTTTCTGTATCATCAGTATTCTTAATAAACACCTGAAAATCCTCGATCGCACCTGTAATATTACCAGTTAATGCCCTAGCCAAGCCCCGACCATTTATATATATACTATCATCAGCAGCAAGGGTAACTGCTTTTTCACAGGCAAACATTACATCATTAGCTTGACGATGAATACTACCATACCAGCAAAGAGTATTCCAATTATCAGCAGTAATTACAGTTGGCTCAATTTTTTCTGCTTCTCTATAGGCTAAAATAGCTTCTGACACCTTATTTTCTTTTTCTTGGATAAGATTTATCCCCTTATTCACCAACAAGGTAGCAGCTTTATAGTTAGCATTAAAATTCAATCCAGGGTCTATTTTTAATGCCTGATGAAATAGATTAATAGCATCTTCGGTTTTACCAGCTTCAATTAAATTTTCACCAGTTTTAACTAGAGATAAAGCTTCTAATAATTGGTTAATTTTTTGTTCGGGATTAAACTTAAATTCGGGATTCCATTCTAACGCTTTTTCAAACTTAATAATAGCTTTAGTTTTATCACTATCTTGTCTAATTAAATTTTCTCCTTGTAAAAATAAAGTATAAGCCGCTTCTTTCAGAATTTTTGGTGTGTGACAAATATGTAATTCTTCTAAAACATCAGTGTGAACAACTAGAAAATTATATAGAAAATTACAGCCATTTTCTACCAAATCATCTTCTAAAGCTAAATCCCATAAAATAGTGATACTATTACCACTACCAGCCACTAAAGTTTTACTATCGTTACTAAAAACAACACTATTAACTGAATTATTATGACCAGCAAGATTTGTAATAGTTTTACCAGTAGAGACATCCCAAATTTTAATAAATTTATCTTCACTGCCAGAAGCTAAAAGTTTACCATCAGGGCTAAAGGCGATCGTTCTAATTCGATCTTTATGTCCAACCAAATTAGAGATATTTTTACCTGTAGTTACATCCCAAAACTTAATAGTCTGGTCATCACTACCAGAAGCTAGAATTTTACTATCAGGGCTAAAGGCAATACTCCGGACTAAATTTTTATGTCCAGATAGAGTATAAATGTTATTTCCTGTAGCCACCTCCCAAATTTTAATAGTTTTATCTTCACTGCCAGAAGCTACACTTTTTCCATCACGACTAAAAGCAACAGTCCTAACTGTATTGTTATGTCCAAAAAGAGTAGTAATAAGCTTACCAGTAGCTACATTCCAGAGTTTAACAGTTTTGTCATCACTGCCAGAAACTAAAATTTTACCATCAGGACTCAAATCAATACTTCTGACCATATCATTATGCCCAGAAAGAGTTGTAATAATTTTTCCGCTATTAACATCCCATAGCTTGATATTTTTATCTTCACTGCCAGAAGCCAGTATTTTACCATCCGAACTAAAAACAACACTTCGGACTGGGCTAGTATGACCAGAGAAAGTCGTGATATTTTGACCGTTTTTGACATTCCATAATTTAACAGTATTGTCACTGCTGGCAGAGGCTAGTAACTTATCATCTGGACTAAAAACTACACTCCAAACTCTATTATTATGACCTGAAAAAATAGTGATATTTTTATTATTCGTTACATCCCAGAGTTTAAGAGTTTTATCTTCACTAGCAGAAGCGAGAGTTTTACCATCCGGACTAAAAGCAATACTGCTAACATTATTGTTATGCCCAGAAAGAGTATTTAAAATTTTCCCAGTTTTTACATCCCAAAGTTTGATGCTATTACCAGTACTTCCAGAAGCGAAAGTTTGACCATTAGGACTAAAGGCAATACTACTAATATTATTATTATTTTCCGAAAGTGTTTTGATATTTTTTCCAGTTTGTACATCCCAGAATTTAACAGTTTTATCATCACTGCCAGAAGCGATTATTTTCCCATCAGGACTAAAGACAATGTTATTTACCGAACTATTATGTCCGGATAAATTTATAAGATTTTTACCACTCAAGACATCCCAGAGTCTAATAGTCTTATCATCACCTCCAGCAGCTAAAATTTTTCCATCTGGACTAAAAACTACACTATTAACAGGACTATTATTAGCAATAGTTATAATAATTTTATTTGTATTTATATTCCAAAGTTTAATAGTTTTATCTTCACTGCCAGAAGCTAAAATTTTTCCATCTGGACTAAAAGCAACGCTATTTACAGGACTATAATGACCAGAAAAAGTAGCGATATTTTTACCAGTAACTACATTCCAAAGTTTAATAGTTTTATCATCACTGCCGGAGGCGAGAATTTTACCATCTGGACTAAAAGCTACACTCCAAACTGCACTATTATGACCTGAGATAGTAGTAATAATTTTTCCAGTAGCTACATCCCAAAGTTTAATGGTTTTATCATAACTGGCAGAAGCTAGGATTTTTCCATCCGGACTAAAGGCAATACTTCTCACCCAACTGGTATGATCTTCGAGACGGTTACGTTCTCTGGATGGGTGTTGTTGGGGTTTTAAATATACTGCTTGTCTTAATACAGTTGTAATTGATATTTGAGTATCTTCTGATTGCGGGGGAATAATTTTTAGTTTTCCTGCCGCTTTTAATGCTTCTATGAGGGCATCTAATGTTTTACCGGAGGCAAAAAAGGTTTCACTAGAGTTAGTTAATGCTTTAATTTCCTGAATATCTGCTTGGTCTCTTTGCCGTTTTGCTTCTTTAAATGATTGCCATGATAATATGGCTAAAACTGTAAAACTAAATCCAGCAGTTATAAAACATATTAAGGCTATTTTTAAGAAGTTTTTAAGTTTAATTTCGCTCTGTTTTCTTTGTTCTTTTTCTTTTTCTAGTTCTGCTAATAATTCTTTAAATTTTGTTTCTTGTTGTTGACGAATAAATACTGCTAGGTAATCATGTACTAATTGATATCTTTGTTCTGGATTTTCTGGTAAAATTAATACTAACCCAGATTTGACAAATATTTGTAATACTAAATCAAATTTGTGATTTTTTTCGGTTTTGGCTAAATTCTGCAAGTCTCTTTGTAATTCGCTGCGGGTTTTCAGGGGACGAGTTCCTTTTTCATCAGTTAGTAAATAGAGAAGTAAATTAGCTACTTTTTGATTTTCTGCACCGCAATCTGATACAATTTCATTTAAATAACGTTTTACTAATTCTTCTTTTTTTCCAATTTCTTTATATTTGGCTAGAGTTGTAATTTTATCGGTTTGCATTTGGGCACCGACTACTTGTAATTCTATGGGGCGTACTTGATTATAATCACCGGCTAAATCTTTTACTAATTTTTTAATTAAATCTGGTTCTAAGTAAAATTTAGACCGTTTGGTTAAATTGTTAATGATTGATTCAGCATCAGATACGGAAAAATTTTCGAGAGGATAAAGAACATTTTTACTGAGAATATCATTACCGATAATTTTCATACTTTCTAAACTATTTGCGGCTAGTAATAAATGCAAATAATCTTTTCGCAATGATAAAATAATTTTGACAGATAATATATTTAAACATTCTCCTAAAAATTCAAAAAATATATTTCTGTCGTTATCATGGGGATAGAAAAAGAAAAATTCTTCAAATTGGTCGAAAATTAATACTGGTCGTAAATTACGGGTTTCACAGTGTTTTATTTCGTTTAAAATAGCTGTTGCTGAATGTAATTTACTTAAATTTTCTGGGTTGATTTTTCTTCTCTTTGTGATGGCTTCTTCTAGGGCTTGACCTAATTCTTCTATCCAATTACTGTAGACTCTGATAGTTATGGGTAATACATCGGCGGTGCCGATCGATTTTTGTTGTAATACTGGTAATAATCCTCCATTAACTAGGGAACTTTTACCTACTCCTGAATAACCGTATATTACTATTAGTTTATAGTCGTTTCTCCCTAGTCTTTCTATTAATCTTTCTACATCTAATAATCGACCAGAAGCATTTATTTCAGGGGCGATATTTTCTTTAGTTTTAATTTTGTTTAATGCTAATTTTGCTTGTCGTTGTGATTTTATCCATCCAGGGCCAACAAAGGCTCTTAAGCCATATTGTTGTTCAATAGATAATCTTTCTAATTTTACTTCAAATGCTAGTAAATAATGTTTTTGTTCAAAATATATATCATGTAAGGTATTTAAAATGTTAATGTAAAGTTGAGGGTTATCGCCTACACCAATATTTCTAGCTGTTTCTAAATAGTTTATTGTGGTTTGATATTGATGTAAATTATAGGTGGATCTAGCTAATAAAAATAAATATAATAATTGTTGATTTTCTGATTCATTTGTTTTGACAATCTCTAAAGCTTGTTTAGCGTTTTCTTGAGCTTCTATCCAATTATTTCTATTTAAATCTATACTAGCCAGGAAACCATAAACTTGGGCTAATCGCACTGGATTTATATAGGTTTGCTGTAATTCTAAAGATTTTAAAGCAATTGTTTCTAATTCATTATAATCTGATAGTTTTTCTAAAACCTTACCTAAAGAATTGATAAATTTAGCTACTAAATCTTGTCGTTTACCTTTGGCAAAAGTATCTATACTTTCTTGAAAGTAATTTTTGGCTTGTTCCCAATTTTTTTGAGCATTATTTATTTCTATCTCTGCCTGCCGACAATAACATAAACCCATGTAAAATAAAGCAATGCCTTGGCGAAGATAATTGTTATCTTCCGGCCAAAAATTTAAGCTGTTTTGATAGTGATTTAAAGCAGTATCAATGTCGTCTTTAATATGCGCTTCTCTTCCATACACTACTTCTAAATTAGCTTTTAAAGGAACTTCTATAGTTTCTTTTTGAGCTTGTAAATCATGTAATGCTGCTTGTATTTCTTGTCTGTAATTATGCCCTAAAATTGCTTGATTTGTTAAGCCTAAATCTTGTTCACAACTAATAATTTCTGCAAATAAAGTAGAAATTTTCTGCCATAGTTGTCTTCGGAGAGTATTAGGTGTGATTATAAATTCTGTGGTGGTAGCCCAGCTTTCAAAATCTGGTGCTAATCTTAGGATTTTTGTGAGAATTTCATCATTTACCCATAAAACTAAGGGAAACTGAAAGTTTTTTCTAAATTCCTCCCTAACTTGATTGGTGGTAGTAATGAGGTGATCTATATTTTCGACAAATTCTAAGCCGGTTATTAATAAAGAATCGGTATGATTATTTGTCGCTAAGTCTTGTTGAATTTTTGTTAATAATGTTGTATCTGTCTCTCTTAGTTTTATTTCTCGCCATTTCAGGTTTAACATCAATCGCAATTTGGCAATTAATTGCGATCGCACTTGGGTATAATTACAACGAGCTAACAAAAGTTTGAATTTTCCAGCGGAAGCTTCGATCGACCAGGCTAAGTCATCTAAAGCACTTTCGTTATATATAGCAATATCTGTAACATCGCTATGTTCTTCATTTTCTGGTTTTGATGAGTATAAATCCTTCATTGTTGTAATTCTTTGGCATCTGCTAATATTGGGTTAATATCAAACCATGATTCTTCACTACCTCGATATTCAAATACTAAGCGACTGCGAATTAGTGTTTGATAATCTTGGTCACCGCTTACTTTTTTGCGTTGTTTTACTTGACGTAATAGTTCCCATTCTTTGTCAGAAATAGGCATGGTCATTTCATTACGTCTAGCATTTATTACGCTTTCAAGAGTATTCCTAGATAGGGGAAATTTTTTGTCTTTTTTTACCCAGGTATTTAATAATCTTAGTAAATCTCGCACGTGACCGCCACTAACACAACATAGACGAGTGAGAGTTTCTGGAGTATCAAAAAGTTCGGTTATTTTTTCGATGCGTTGATTTTCATCTAAATCAGGAAATGCTCTGGCTAATACCATTTGTTTTAATAATAATATACCGACTTCAAAGGCGCTACCATCTCGTAATTGTACAGGCACCATTGGTAATACTTTAGGTTCTTCAAATCTTTGAATAAGATTGCCATAATCATTGGAGAATTTTAAAGATAATGGCATGGTATAAACTAGATGACATTTGATTTTGGTTAAAAATTCTCCTTGATCTACAAATAGATATTCCTGCTGGGGTCTACCCCAATCTTTTTGGCGGTTATCGATGCGATCGAGGTTATCTACAATTACTACTAATCCTTTTTTGCCTATTTGTTTTAGTTTGGCGATCGCCGGTTCTATTAATTCCAGATTAATTGCTTCTAAAAGTTGGATTTTTTGCGGTCCTAAATGTTGATTAAGTTTTTGTCGCAAACCGGAATCATTTTTTACTTTTGTGGTAATTTCTCCAATGCCAAAGGATAGAGAAAATTGTTCTTTATCTGCGGAAATTCCTACTGTTCCAATTCCGGGTATTTCTGGATTTAATTTTATGCCTTCTACTTCGGAATTTAATATTTTTATTGCGCCTTGTAGCAATTCTTTGAAGCGTTTCGGTTCTGCTAACATAATTTTTTCTAAACTTTGGCTGATGCGACTGGCGATCGCTAATAAAATATCTGCGATATCTACATCTGCCATTTCTAAGTCTTCACTAGATTCAAAATAAACTACATGAAAACCTTCTGCTTCTAATTCTGTTTTTAGTCTTAATAATTCGGTTGATTTACCACAACCAATATGGCCTGTAAATAAAGCACAGGTAGGGTCATCGGGAGAAAAGAAGGAAATATTATCTTTTAATTCTTCTATGATTTGACCTCCTCTGACTGAGGCAAAGTCAATATAGTATTTTTTATCTTCTGGATCTCCGATAAATAATGTTTTTCCTGGATCTGTAGCTTGGAAAAATTTTCTAATATCTACTGTCATAGTGTTTACTCCGAACTATTTTTTATGATAGTCCAGTAAACGCATCTTTGGAAATTTTTATCTAGCTATAATTTTACTAATTAAGATACAACAGTTATATTTACTGAAATCTTGCTTTAGTATGTTTTTTGTAAGATGCGTCTACCCTGGCTATTATATCTATATTACAGACTATAGCTTAATTTTTTAATTTTATCTAGGATGCTTAATATTTAATAAATATTGATATTTTTCCCAATAGGATATTGAGCATAGCGCCTTGGTCGTTTGCTCTTACCAATAATTAAATACTTAATATAAGAAAATTAATTATATATTTGTTAGGGTGTGTCAAACTGTTAACCTCTGATTATATTGTTTACATTTTGGTTCTGAGGCATTCTCCAATTTAATGGGAGTAGGGTGCGACTGTTAACCTCTGATGGGTTTACATTTTGGTTCTGACGCACCCTACAATTTAATGGTAGTGTAACAACAATTTATAGGTTTTAATTATATAATTTATATAGATACAAATATTTATTTATAATTTGTGGGTAATATCTAATAATAGTAAACCTCTGACAAAATATTTTTTCCTGATATTTTCCTTGGGAATAATCAAGATTTGCACAAATTTTGCCAGAGGTATAATAGGGATTTGATAATGATAATAAAGAGAATGTTTGATTTTTGAGGAGGCGATCGCTTATTACTTACTTTTATTATTTCGCCAAATGTTCAGATTGACTAACATTCTCTAAAGTAATTTTTGGACAAGTACGTTTAAGCAAGCCAGTTAGAACATTACCTGGACCAATTTCTATTATTTTTTCAATGCCTTCTTGGGGGAATTTCAGCATAATTTCCCGCCATCTTACTCCATGAGTCATTTGTCGAGACAGTCGTGATTTTATCACTTCTGGATCTGTTGTTGGTTCTGGTTCTACATTAGATAAAACCGGAATATGAGCAGGTTTAAATTCCATTGAATTTAAAACTTTTTGAAACTCTGTTGCTGCTGATTCCATAAAATGAGAATGAAAAGCACCGGAAACATTTAGTTTTACAGCAAGTTTTACCTTAATTTTAGATAAAACGGCTTCAACTGCTTCTTGTTTACCAGAAATAACTACCTGAGTATCACTGTTATCATTGGCGATGACGACATCAGGATTTGCTTGAATTTCGCTTTCTAGCTGTTCACGTTTAAAACCTATTAAAGCCGCCATCTGGCCACCAGAAACTTGAGCCATTAATTCGGAACGGTTTTTAACTAAGGATAAACCGGCTTCAAAGTCAAGTACTCCTGCGGCATAAAGGGCGACATATTCTCCCAAACTATGACCAGCAACTAAAGCGGGTTGATGACCTTTTGCCCGCATTAAATCTATGAGGATGCTTTCAACAACATAGAGACTAGGCTGGGTGTAAATAGTCTGAGATAAGGTATTTTCATCACTTTGACAAATGGCTGGTACAGACCAGCCTAAAATCTTCTCAGCCGCCTCATATTTAGCTTTAGCATTGGGGAAATCTATTAAATCTAATCCCATTCCGATCTTTTGGGAACCTTGACCGGGAAAAACCCATGCAGTTTTTGTCATTTCCTAATCGTGAAATTGCTAATTTTTTAACTTGAAATTGGAATTATCTACCCCATTGAAAAATAGCAGCACCCCAATTTAAGCCAGCGCCAAAGCCAGCCGAGACAATAATATCTCCAGAGAGGATTTTGCCAGAGCGTACTGCTTCGTCAAGGGCGATGGGAATTGAGGCGGCGGAAGTATTGCCATAATTAGCTAAATTGCTAATAACTTTTTCGGCAGGAATGTGTAGGCGATCGGCTACAGCATTGAGAATACGCTGATTAGCTTGATGCATCAGCAACCAGTCAATTTTATCAACAGTGAGATTAGCTCGGAATAAGGCTTTTTCAATCACTTCTGGTACTTTTTTCACGGCAAAGCGATAAACTTCTTGGCCATTCATAGTAATAGGGTGATAATTACCTTGGCCAATTGTGACATCTTTGCCTAGTGTTTTGGCTTCAGGGCGGTAAGCTAAATTCAGGCAGGCATTTTGAGTACCATCGCTACGGAGTTCAAAACCCAGGAGGCGATCGGTTTCCGCCGCCTGCATGACTATTGCTCCTGCACCATCACCAAACAGTACACAGGTAGTACGATCTGACCAATCTACCCAACGGGAGAGGATATCTGCCCCGATGAGGAGAATATTTTGATAAGTACCACTGCGGATAAATTGAGCGGCAGTTACTATCCCAAATACGAAACCGGAGCAAGCTGCGGTCAAATCAAAGGCTACAGCTTGTTTTGCTCCTAGTTGGATTTGAATTTGACTGGCACTGCCAAATAAATCGTCAGCAGTAGATGTAGCCAGAATAATTAAATCTAAATCTGTGGGGGTAATTCCTGCCATTGCGATCGCCTGTTGCGATGCAAGAGTAGCGATCGAGCTTAAAGAAGTTTCGGCAGAAGCCAAACGGCGCTGCCGAATACCTGTGCGGGTAGTAATCCACTCATCAGATGTCTCGACCATTTGACTCAGCTTATGATTATCCAGACAAACTTCTGGCATAGCTGATCCACTACCTGTAATGGCAATGCCTACCCTTGATTTTTCTAACATTATTCGACCTCATTCACTGCCTCGGCAGTTGTTTTTTCAAATCGGCTTTGAATGCGATCGATTACTTGGTGCGTTACAGCTTCTTTTGCCAAGCGAATAGCATTAAAAATCGATGTGGCTTGGGATGACCCGTGACTAATCACGCAAATCCCATCAACACCTAAGAGTAAACAGCCCCCATGTTCAACATGATCTAGCCGTTTTCTAATTCGATTTAAAGATGGCTGGAGAAGTTTGGTATCTACCTTACCTTTTAATTCTTGGGCAAATTCCTCTTCTACGAGTTGTAAAAACACCTCGCCTACCGCTTCTGCAAATTTCAGCAGTACATTCCCGACAAATCCATCGCAAACAATTACATCAAATTTGCCTGAAAGTACATCTCTACCTTCAGCATTGCCAATAAAGGGAATTCGATGATTATCTTGTAACATTTGGTGGGTTCTTACGGCTAAGTCGTTGCCTTTGCAGGCTTCTTCGCCTATATTTAGCAATCCCACCTTTGGTTCTGAAATACCTAGAACATATTCGCTATATATTGCCCCCATAGCGGCAAATTGCTCTAAAAATTTGGGTCGGCAATCTACGTTAGCGCCTACATCTAGTACCAGTACAGATTTTCCGTGAACTATACTTGGTAAAATTGCTCCGATCGCTGGCCGATCAATTCCTGGCAAACGACCCAATCGCAACAAGGCCGAGGCCATTGCCGCTCCTGAGTGGCCTGCTGAAACTACTGCATCAGCTTTTTTTTGCTTTACCAATTCCATAGCCACGTTTATAGAAGCCTTGGGTTTACGTTTTAACCCACTTAAAGGCTCCTCGTGCATTTCCACCACACCTTCTGCTGGAACGATTTCTAGCCCGGATAAACTGGCATGATGTTGCTTCATAGAAGCTTGAACCCGATCGGGGTCGCCGACCAGTAAAATGTCTACATCCAGTTCTTGGTGTGCTTTTATCGCTCCAGCGACTATTTTAGCGGGGGCATAATCCCCCCCCATTGCGTCAATTGCAATTCGTGCGCGATTCGATCCCATCGATGAAAGTTATAGAATCCTAAAAAATTTTACCAGTACCCGATCACATCTTTGCCAATTCATTATAAATTTTGGGTTTGAAACCCTAAAAGCATGGCTTTACCGAAAATCTGGGTTTAATTAGCCCCGTTCTTCGCTACACGGTTTTTGGCTTGTGCTATGACGATGTTATCCTAAATTTTCTGGCAAAGTCTTACCTGATCACTATGGTTTTCCCTGGGTAAGTAAGTTAAATTCAATGGCTAAACAAGCTCAAACCGAAAAAAGCTGGACATTAATTACCAATTTTTTGGTAATTTTCCAGCTAAAATATCAGTTAAAAATTTTTTAACTTCAGAATTTTTTGCTAAAAAAATCAACAGGAAACAAATTTATCTGACCTCTACACAGTCATAAAAATAATCCAACGGATATATAATAAATTTTTTTCTTGATTATTGAATCTAAATATTAGCTTTAATGCCCAAAAAAAGTAAGTTATCGCTAAAATGATTAATATTAATAATTAATTTTTATGGTGATTATCTTGCCAAAATAATCCTAGAAATTTATAATAAAAATTTTTCTAATGTATATAAATGTAATGTACAGAATTTATAAATTTCTAAGTGAATTTATGAATTTTGGGTGTTTTAACTGTAAGTAAAAAGAGTGGATAATGCTGGAATTATTTGGATCTGGAATAATATATCTTTGGGCAGAAATGACAAGAATGCAAATAGAAGGGCGATCGGGTGTAATCACAACCTATCCGATCGCTTCTTTAAATTTATCTGCCATTAGCCCCAGTTTAACTATTCCTGATAATTTAGATCCGACTACTGCTAACATTGTAGAACAATACTTGCAAAAGTTATCAAAAAAAGGTATTTCCCCAACCAAACAAGGTATCTGGATGCAATCAGGATTAGCACAATTAGCTAATCATCAAGGGATGATTCCCTTACCAGCAGCTTCTTTAACTAAAATTGCTACATCTTTGGCAGTGCTAGAAACTTGGGGACCAAATCACCAGTTAGAAACTACAATTAGTGCCACAGGTGAAATTAAGAATGGTGTGATATTAGGAGATTTGGTAGTTTCTGGTGGTAGTGACCCTTTATTTTTATGGTCAGATGCCATTAGGGTAGGTAATGCTCTAAATCGGATGGGAATTAAGCATATTAATGGTAATTTAATCATTGATGGCTCGTTTACTATGAATTTTGAAGATAATCCTACGTTAGCGGGTCAATTATTTAAACAAGCTGTAAATTTTGCTATTTGGCCCCAAGAAGCGCAAGAGGAATATAAGGCTTTACCACCAAAAACACCTAAACCTAAAGTGGAAATTGCTGGAGGTGTGAAGGTAGTTTCCCAAAATCAAAAAGATATTAAAGCTATTTCTCATAATTTGGTGTTAACTCCATTACTACGACATCAGTCTTTACCAATAGTGGAATTACTAAAGGAAATGAATGTTGAAAGTAATAATGAAATAGCGCAAATATTAGCAGATGCGATCGGAGGTGCGAAGGTAGTAAAAGCTAGATCTGCTATAGCGGCAGGAGTGCCTGAAACTGAAATTCAGCTTATTAATGGCTCTGGCTTGGGGGTGGAAAATCGCATTTCTCCGAGAGCCGTATGTGCTATGTTACAGGCAATTCAAAATTATGCCCAGCCTTTAGGTTTAAGTATTGCTGATTTTTTCCCAGTGGCAGGAAAAGATAAAGGTACGATCGAATATCGTCATATTCCTCCAGGTAGTGCGGTTAAAACAGGTACTTTGTCTGTTGTTAGTGCCTTAGCAGGTGTTTTACCTACTCGCGATCGAGGTTTAATTTGGTTTGCTATTATTAATGGTGGTGAAGATGTCGATGGTTTGCGCCAACAGCAAGATTTTTTATTACAAACAGTTTGGAAACAAACCGGTGCTTTAAAACATTCTCCTGCTGCTATTACTCCTAATAATAAGATCAATAACGATCGCTTACGCCTAGAGGAAAGCGATCGAAATCAGTTACTTTTTGGCTCTAGTAGTTAATTATTATTTTGGGCATGGGGAATGTAGAATGTAGAATTTAGAATTTAGAATGGTGAATTGGGCATTAGCATTAGGAATTGGGTATAACGCATTAAGAATATCGACTAAC
>CAWUOF010000061.1:0-12569 GCA_963923765.1 uncultured bacterium
AAGGAGTATCGTCGGCAGCGTCAGATGTGTATAAGAGACAGGGTTTTTCAGTTACATAACCCCATTTTTCTTAAACCAATTTTGCAGACGTTTCCAAGCATCTTTAGCTTGTTTTTCTCGATAAGTTGGGCGATAGTCCGCATAAAAACCATGTGGTATATCGGGATAAAAAATAATTTCTGATTTGCTTTTACCAGCCTTTAAAGCTACCCGCATTTCTTCTACAGTATCATTAGGAATGTAGTCATCTTTACCGGCATACAATCCCAATACTGGTACAGTTAAACTTTTAGCAATATCAATAGGATGTTTTGGTGTTAATGATGTAGAATCAGCTTTTAAACGTCCATACCAAGCTACACCAGCTTTAACCTTGGGGTTATGGGCAGCATATAGCCAAGTAATTCTTCCACCCCAACAAAAACCCGTGATACCTAATTTATTAATATTTCCCTTACTTGATTTTGCTGCCCAATTGACAGTAGCATCTAAATCGGACATAACTTGAGCATCGGGAACTTTGGAGACAACTTTACTGATAATTTCTTGAATATCGCTAAGTTTAGAAACATCCCCTTGACGGGCAAACATTTCTGGTGCGATCGCCAAATAACCTAACTTAGCAAAACGACGGCAAACATCCTGAATATGGGCATGAACTCCAAATATTTCTTGTATCACTAACACTACCGGAAAATTACTACCAGTAACAGGCATTGCCCGATAAGCAGGAATTTCTCCGTCTGCAACCGGAATTTTTACTTGTCCTGCGATTAAATTTTTAGTATCTGTTGTAATTACCTTAGCTGAAATTGGCTGTGCTGCGAGGGCAAAACCGGCTGCTAAGGTGGAAACTAAAATAAATTCCCGCCGAGTTAAATCTCTCATTAGTTAATTCCTCAAAATAACAACAGAAAATAGTTTAACCTTGAATAACTTATAAATACCAATTTTTAGCAGGCGATCGCCCCAAATTTTATATAAGCATTAATACTTAAAAACCCATTTATTTTCACTCAAAAGCAAAAACTTTACAGAGTCTTTATAAATACAAGCATTCAAAACGGTTAAAATCCGCCATAACTATATTAACCCAGTACAAATTTTAAACAATCAATAAAAAATCAATAAAAAATCAACATTATTAATTTTTTATAAACACTATCATTTATGTTTATGAATAGAGATTTAACAAAAATACCATTCGTTGACCTTTCCCTCATCCATCAACCAATACAAAAGGAAATAGAAATAGCAATTGAGAATGTCCTGAAAAAAGGTGATTTCATATTAGGAAAAGCCCTAACTGAATTTGAAAATGCCTTTGCATCTATTTGTGGTGTTAAATACGGAATAGGCGTTGCTTGTGGTACAGATGCGATCGCACTAGGTTTACAAGCCTGCGGTATTGGCAATGGAGACGAAATTATTTTACCAGCTAACACCTTTGTTGCCACGCTTATTGGCGTATTACGGGCAGGTTGTACCCCCATATTAGTAGACTGTGACCCAAAAACTGCCCTAATAGATCTCACCGCCGCCGAAAAAGTCATCACCAAGCGAACCCGGGCAATTATACCAGTACATCTTTATGGGCAAATGGTTTCACCTCGACAACTTCTTAACTTTGCTGAAGCCCATAAATTAATTATCTTTGAAGACGCAGCCCAAGCCCACCTTGCCCAAAAACAGGGTTATCGCGCCGGATCTATAGGCATAGCTGCCGCTTTTAGCTTTTATCCTAGTAAAAATCTGGGTGCCTTTGGCGATGGGGGCATACTTATTACTAATAATGCCGATATTAATAAAAAAATGCGAACTCTTCGTAATTATGGAGCACCACAAAAATATTTTCATACCGAATATGGTACTAATAGCCGCCTTGATACCATTCAAGCCGCAATTCTCAACGCTAAATTACCCTATTTAGAAAATTGGAATGAAGCCCGCAACTCGGCAGGACAACTTTATGATGCTTTATTACAACCTCTGCAAAAATTAGGTATAGTTCCTATTCATAACCAAAGTGGAATGGGCCATGTTTACCATCTTTATGTTATCCGAGTTACAGAAAACTGTTGTATCGATCGCGATACATTACAAAAACAATTAGGCGATCGAGGCATTGACACAGGCATTCATTACCCCCTCCCCTGCCATCTCCAACCCGCTTATCAACATTTAGGTTACAAAAAAGGCGACTTCCCCCATGCCGAAACCCTCAGTCAGCAAATATTATCTTTACCAATGTATCCTGGACTAAGCTATCATCAGATCAATCAAGTAGTTATGGCTATTGAAATATCAGTCACAAAATCCACCATAGCATCTCCATCAGTTTTTAGTAATTAAAAAACTAAACAATTTAAAATAATCAGAAACCTTGTAAATATCCGGGGCGAGTTTACAATAATTATCTATCCATATCATAACTTATCCCATAACCCGCCCCTACATATATTAATCGTTGTTGCCTATTTTCCCAAATGAACAAAAACCAAAAATACATGATATTTCCGTAAAAATATTATTTGAGTGCATCTTGATAATTGTAAAAAAACATATTTTAATGAAAATATCTGTAATTTTTATTCATAATTCCATGCAAGCGCTAAAGTGTAACAACATTTGGTAATAACTGCTATAATTTCCAAATCATCACCCAATCAAACCATGTTAAATAATCATCAACTTCCCATTGCCATAGAAAAAAATATTTTCTCCATTACCATAATAACTTTACTGGCTATTTTATACACTCCCCTAATTTGGCATTGGTACGATGGCTGGTTAAAAATACATAAAATTAGCATCGAACATGAATATTTTAGTCATGGAGTCATAGGGCTACCTTTAGCAGCCTATATTATCTGGACAGCAAGAGAAAAATGGAATTCTTTACCGGATAACTCCCATTATCTAGGGGCAATTTTACTCGGATGTGGAGGAATTTTCTATTTAAGCGGTCAACAGGATTTAGTAAATATATCTTTTCCTATCATAATTACTGCTCTTTGTCTATGGCTTAAAGGTATTTCAGGATTAAAATTACTCTCATTTCCCCTAATTTTAATTTGGTTAGCAACACCTAATCAAATTCCCTATTTAATTACACCCTATACTTTACCTTTACAAAGTTTTATTGCCCAAACAGCAGGGTTTATTTTAATTAAACTAGGACAGCCAGTAAAAATTGATAATATTTATTTATCGATTAATAATAATCATGTGGAAGTAGCCCCCTATTGTGCTGGCTTAAAAATGTTATTTACTACTTTATATGTTTCCTTGATTTTATTATATTGGCGAGATGGAGTTTGCCGCATTTCTACCAAGACAATTTTATTTTTATCCAGTGCAGTTGTATTAAGTATTAGTGGTAATATTGTTCGCAATACTTTATTAACTTTTTTTCATGGTAATGGAAAAGAAAGATCTTTTGAGACTCTCCATGCTGGCTGGGCTGGTGATATATATTCTGTGATAATTTTAGGCTTATTAATACCGATATTAATAGGATTAGAAAAATTAATAAATCATCAACAAATAGTTAGTAAAAAATCAAAAAATAGCTATTAAAATAATACCAATAATAATTAATTTTAAAAATAATGTTAGATTTATCTTGGTTGAGTAAAATAAAATCTAATAAAATAGTAGCGATCGCCTTTTTGTTAGTATTAATTACTTTTGGTACACTTCCAGGGTATATCACTGGAAATTGGTATTGGCAAGAACCTCCCAATATAGTTAACATGAAATATTTAATTAAATTACAACAAAACGGCATAAAACTTAATGGCTGGGAAACTATAAACCAACAAACTATAAAAATAGGAGACCACAAATGGTCAACACAACAAATAAAAACAGATAATAACATTAAAGCCTTTGTGATGTTACGTCCGCAAACAGATAATATAGGACAGCCATTAGTAGAATGGATAGATGTAAATAATTCTCAAAGCTGGCAAATAGATTCTGAGCGTAACGTTACCATACAATTAATCTTAGGAGAAAAACCACCTATCAACATCGAAGCTAAATATTTTCGCGCTATAACCAAAAAAAATACCTTTGCTGTATTACAATGGTATGCTTGGCCTAATGGCGGTCATTATGATCCGAGTTGGTGGTTATGGGCCGATCGCCTCGCCCAACTTTCCCGCCGTCGCGCCCCTTGGGTAGCAATTTGTATCGCCTTACCCATTAATGCCCCAGATAATCTCGACAAATATTGGCCTTTAATGGCATCTCTTAGCCAAAATGTTCAAGCTACAATAACCAGAGAAATTTTCAATTAATTTATTATTGGCAGTATAATATATATCTCGAAAAATGAGGTAATAGAAAATTGGGCCTAGAAATAGATAATTTAGGAAAATTGATTTTACTTTTAATTTTTGAAGATGTCTAATGAAAATACATCCACGCCAATTAGTCGCCATTTATCTTACCAGCATTCATACTATTAGTTTTTTTATCGTAATAATTAACATAGAAAGTAATAACCAAGTAGCCCTAAGTCAAACTCCGGTAATACCAGAAAAACCATTACAACAAATAGCACCAAATAATACTAATAATATTCCCAATAATTCCCCCAAAACAATTATAAACCCAGAAGCAGATGCCGCCGATAAATTTAAACGCTATCGCCTCGGACCAGGAGATACTATTGTAGTAACTGTACAGCGTTTTAATAATCTTAGCTTACAAACTAGCATTAATCCAGAGGGAAATATAGTCATGCCCTTAATCGGAACGATTCAATTACAAGGGCTAACTATAGAAGAAGCAGAAGCAAAAATTAGATTAAATTTAAATAAATATATTATTAATCCAATAATTACAGTTTCTCTATTATCTCAGCGACCAGTACAAGTAACAATTACGGGAGAAATTGCCAAACCAGGATATTATGTTTTACAGGTGCCAAGAGTTTCTAGTGCATTACAAACAGCAGGGGGAACTAATGCAACAGCGGATTTAAGAAATGTAAAAATTCGGCGTCCGTTAGTGAATGGAGAGGCGATCGAACAAACTATTGATTTATTTACACCTTTACAAACTGCGGGTGTACTACCTGATGTACGTTTAGAAGATGGCGACTCGATTATAATTCCAAAATTAAAAGTAGATACTATTGGAAATTATGACCCTGCCATAGTTGCACGTTCTCCCATTGCAGCTACAGGACCGTTACAAGTTGCAATTACCGGAGAAGTGATAAAACCAGGATTTTATAGTTTTCCAAATCCCCTGACAATTTCTGATGCATTACAAGTTGCTAAAGGTATTACCGCCTCGGCGGATCTGCGACAAGTACGAGTACGGCGATCGGTAGCAGATGGCACTTTTGAACAAATTATTAACCTTTATGCACCCCTAAAAAATGGTCAACCTCTGCCAGATTTTCGCCTTGCTAATGGGGATGTAATTATTATTCCTAAAGTAGATATTAATCAAGCCAGTGATTATGATTTTGCTTTAGTATCTCGTTCTCCCCTAGTAATTTTTGGTCCGATGCAAATTACTGTTACTGGAGAAGTATCTAAGCCGGGAGTTTATACGTTAAATGGGCCTTTAGATGTAGCGGCAGTTTTATTAAATGTTGGTGGCACAACTACTAATGCTGATTTAAGATTTTTACGAGTACGTCGTAATTTAGCTGGGGGAGTAAAGGAAGAGACTGTTGATCTTTTTACTCCTTTAAAAAATGGCACTACTTTACCATCAGTGTATTTAGATGAAGGAGATACTTTAATAGTGCCTAAAATAGAAGTGGGCAAGGAACAAGATTATGATCGCAATTTTATTTCTCGATCGAATTTAGCTAAACCCACTATCAATGTCCGCATTATGAGTTATCCTAATGGACAGATAGGTATTGTTTCTTTACCTAATGGCAGTAGTTTCGCCGATGCTTTAAATGGAGTTTCTTTAAATAACGCCAGTTTAGGAGATGTTGCCTTAATTCGGTTCGATGCAGAACAGGGAAAGGCAGTAACTCGCCGACTAGACGCCAAAGCAGCTTTAAGAGGTAATCCTGATCAAAATGTCCCTCTACAAGATAACGATGTAATTGTAATTGGCCGAAATTTGGTGGGTAGAATTACTTATGCTCTTGGCACTTTTACTCAACCATTTCGAGATATTTTAGGATTTTTACTATTTTTTCAACAATTAGGCAAAAGTGCAGGCAGTCTATTTGGTCCTTAAAAATAATTTAGCTATTTTGCTATTGACAAAAACCTATTAATTAATAACAAAATCTAAAAGACTAAAATCTAAAATCTAAAATCTAAAATGGTATTAATATTATGACTGCACCGATCGTTAAACGTTATCTAATTTCTTTATTTCAATATTTATGGGTAATACCAACTAGCATTATAGTTAGTGTAGGAGGAGCATATATTTATGCAAATCGCCCTTTAGAAGATGCTAGTTATAAGGCACAAGCTTTGATGGCTTTTAATGATCCACCAATAATATTTAGCGAGATTAGCAAACAAATAGCCATTAGTAAAGCCAACATAATAAACGAAGATTCCGTATTAACAGATGATTTAGTACAAGCCATAGCAGGTAAAAAATTAAGTGCCGAAGAAATAAAAAAATTTCGCACCAGAAAACTTAATATTAAATTTCCTAATCGAGATAATAAAGATGGGAAAAAAACTGAAGGGTCATCTAGCCCTTATATTATAGTTGAATATACAGGAATAAACCCTAAAGAAACTACAGAAAAATTAGCCTGGTTAATGCAACAAATCATCGCTAGAAATGCAGAAGGAAATAAATCTTATGTCAAGTCTGTAATTAACTCAATTACTCAAGAATCCCAATTACCAAAAATAGAATCAGAATTGAAAGAAGCACAGCTTAAATTACAGCAGTATATTAAACAAGAAGGCGTACAAATAGATTCGATAAAAAATGGAAGTTTACCAACAGCTATAAATCAATCTCAACAAAAACAAAGACAGTTAAAAATGCAGTTAGAAGGTGTGAATGGTTTAATTAGTAACTTAGAAGAAAAATTAGGTTTAACAGCAGAGCAAGCAATGGTGGCGGTGGCATTAAGTACAGATCCAATAATTGCTAATTTGCGAGGGCAAATATATGTTATTGAAAATCAAATCGCAATTTATGGTAAAGATTTACGCTCAGATCATCCTGATATGGTTGATTTATTAAAAAAACAACAAGCTTTATCTGAAGAATTACAAAAACGTTCTACAGAAGTAATTAGTGGTAAAGGCTTAGATGCTGCACCCTTAGTTAATACTGTGACTATTCGCCAAAATAGTAGCCTAGACCCGACACGACAACAATTAGCTAATAATCTTATCGGTTTGAAAACCCAAAAAGAAGGAATAAGTAGAGAATTATTAGCTACACAAAAATTAGAGGAGGAACTTAAAATTGAATATGAAAGTATTCCTAGTAAAGAATTACAACAGCAACGTTTAACACAGCAAGTAATACTGAAACAAGCTCTTTATGATGCAATGCAGAAAAAATTAGCAGATGCTAAAGCCGCAGAAGTTGAAATAGTCAGTAGCTTAAAAATAGTAAAATTACCAGAAATTATTTATGAGAATAAACCAAGTAGAAATAAACCTCTAATTTTAGTAGGTGGTGCGGGGGGAGGTTTATTATTAGGTGGAGGAATAATTTTTGTATTGAGTATATTACCAGGAGTATTTAAAACGTGGGAAGATATTCGTGATAATTTAGAGCAACGGGAAATACCAGTACTGGAATTATTGCCTGTGATGAAAGATGATAGTCAAATTGAAAATCAAGCTATTTTATTTGCAGAAAATTCTCCGTATTTAGAATTTTATGAACGTCTTCGCACTAAATTACGTCGCGTTGGCGATAAATCTTTAAAGATAGTTTTAGTTACCAGTGCGGCTTTAGGGGAAGGTAAAACTATTAGTGCTTATAATTTGGCGATCGCCTCGGCGCGATCGGGGAAACGTACTTTATTAATAGAAGCTGATTTACGATCGCCTTCCTGTAGTAGTATTTTAAATATGACTCCTGTACCTAACGCCAATATCGAACCCCTACGCTATTACGGTCAGCTTCATACCTGCATTCGTCTGGTGCCAGAAATCACCAATTTTTATATAGTTAGTAATCCTTATCCAGTTAAGCATACAGCAGCCATTCTGGAATCTAGTGAATTTCAGCAACTTCTCATCGCCGCTAGGGGTCGTTTTGATTTTGTGGTCATTGATGCCCCAGATTTAAATGATGGCCACGATGCCCTACTTATGGAACCTCTTACCGATGGTATATTATTAGTTACTCGTCCCCATTATACCGAAGCTGGTAAACTAAATGATGCTCTCAATAGGTTAATTGGTACAGATGATGAAGATGAAGAAGTTGATGCAAATATATTAGGAGCTATTATTAATGGAGTTGATGATATTAAAATATCATCCAATACTGATAATTATGGTAATTCTGAAGAAGTGCCAACTTATCCAGCAGATTTTATTGATCGAGAGTCAGCACTTCCAGAAAATTCTCCCCAAAAATCACCAGTTAAAACACCTGCTAATAAAACTTCTTGAAAAGCCAAGAAGCTGATAAATTACTGATTTTTTATGAGGATTTAACTCGATAGGCAATATCGCGGCGATAGTACATATTTTTAAAGTTAATATAATTTACGGCTGTATAAGCGTTAGCGATCGCACTATCAAAATTATCTCCTACAGCAGTGACTCCCAAAACTCGCCCGCCATCTGTTAACACAGCATTATTTTTTACCTGTGTTCCCGCATGAAAGACGATCGCACCTTGGGCTTCTGCTTGTTTAATTCCATCAATAACTTTACCTTTTTCATAACTACCAGGATAACCGCCAGCAGCCATCACTACACATACAGCCGCCCCTGATTTCCATTGTAGCGGTGGCAATTCGGCTAAATTTTTATTAACACAAGCTAACATTAAATCTTCTAGGGGTGTTTCTAGCAAAGGTAAAATCGCTTGAGTTTCTGGATCTCCAAAACGGCAGTTAAATTCTAGTACTTTTAGATCATTATTATTTGTAATCATTAAGCCGGCATAGAGTACGCCTCGGTAATCAATACCTCTGTTTTTAATACCTGTTACCGCAGGCTGTAATACTTCTATTTTAATTCTTTCCATTAATTCTGGTGTGACTATAGGCGCTGGTGCATAAGCGCCCATTCCCCCTGTATTCGGGCCTGTATCTCCATCACCAACAGCTTTATGATCTTGGGCGGGTAATAAAGGCAGTATTGTTTCTCCATCTGTTAATGCTAATACAGATACTTCTTGACCTATTAAACATTCTTCTATGACTACGCATTCCCCAGAGGGTCCAAATAATCCGCCAAATGATGCTTCGATCGCTGCTTTTGCTTCTTCTACTGTATGGGCAACAGTAACTCCTTTACCGGCTGCTAATCCATCTGCTTTAACAACGATCGGCGCACCTTGTTCTTGTATATATTTATATGCTAGTTGTGATTCTTCTTCGATAAATACAGCAGATTTCGCTGTGGGAATATTATTTTCTGCCATTAAAGATTTAGCCCAAGCTTTACTGGCTTCTATTTGCGCTCCCGATTGATTAGGGCCAAAAACTGGTATATGCAAATGCTGGAGATAGTCGCTAATTCCCATTGCTAGGGGCGCTTCTGGGCCGATTACTACCAGGGCAATATTATTTTTTTGGGCAAATTCTCCTATTTCCTGAAAGTCATGCACTGGTATAGCTACATTTTCACAGCGATCGAGGCTGGCTGTGCCCCCATTACCTGGGGCAACAAATACTTTTTCTACTTTTTGAGATTGCAATAATTTCCACGCCAGGGTATGTTCACGTCCCCCATTTCCCACAACTAAAACTTTCACAACAACCTCTTTTTATACTGTTTTGAGACTTAGTTAAGTTACCATATTTTTTATATTCAATGATAAAATATTATCTTGTTTTAATCTTTTCAGAATTTTAAAATAATCTTAATTTCTATTACTTATTGATTTTTTTATAATAATTTTTGTCGGTGTAATTATACTAATACTATAACTTATCCTATATAGTGATTTCAATTAAGATTGAAACAATGAGCAAGTAATATCAGATTGATGCGGTTTTTGATGAGTAGAAATAAACCTAGAAAGAAACTAGGTTTTTTGAAAAAACTTGGTTTTTAAGGTGTAGTATTAGAAATAAATACCAACTCTTTTCCTAATTAACTCATTATTTATTTTCAGAGGCGATCGACTATTTTTATAACCTGCCATTTTAATCTCCGGCTAATAGAAAAAGCCCACTTAAAGTGGACTAAAATAGTATATTTTTAGTTTTAGAATATTTTTTAGTCGGTTTTAACCGAATTTTGTTATTAGACTCTTAATAAATTAAGAGTCGGGCTTAGTTTTTTGCAGAGGCGATCGCCATATTCCAGATTTTCACCATTTAATAACACAGGGGCGGGTTTATTTATATTATCTATATATAACATAATCGATCGCATCCCTCGCCCTTGTTGATTTATTTTTCAACCCTTTACCTAAGTTCTTTCTTATCTATTAGATTAGATCATTACCTATTTTTTTTATTTATTTAAAAATTATTTACCAGAAAATTATTTATAAGATTTAATAGTTACTCTCCATACACAACTGCTATACTACCCAGTGATTAGAGAAAATTGGGAGTATAGGTAAATTAATTAGTTTAATTATAAGCTTAAAACCTTTATATAACAAGGAATTAAGCATAATGGGCAGTACTGGATTTGAACCAGTGGCATCCTGCTTGTAAGGCAGGCGCTCTACCGCTGAGCTAACCGCCCGTTTTTACTCACCGAGGTTTATCATAACACAATAATTTTAAAATGCAAACACTAAACCAAAAAAATTTTTCATGCCTGCTGGTAGTACCCACGATCGTATAACTTTATGGAGTTTGCCCCCAGTAGCGGGGCTAACATTTGTTCAAACTGGCAGTAGTAACCTGACTTTAATAGTATCAGGGGGTTTTTTGCTGGGTGGTCTCATATTTGGCCCTGATTTAGATATTTATTCTCGCCAGTATCAACGATGGGGTTTGTTACGCTGGATATGGCTACCCTATCAAAAAAGTTTGCGCCATCGCGCCTTTTTATCTCACGGGCCATTAATTGGTACTGCATTGCGGATGTTGTATCTGGGAATATGGATAATTATTTTTGTCAGTTTAGGGCTATTAGTCGGTAATTTTTTTTGGGGGATGGGATGGAATTGGTTAGAAATGATCAAAAATGGGGCGCGATCGCTTTCCCAACACTATCAGGAATTAATTGCCCTATATATAGGTTTAGAAATTGGGGCTATGAGTCACTCCCTCAGTGACTGGAGCGGATCGACTTATAAACGCTACAAAAAACAAGGTTTTTCAGCTTTATTACCAACAAAAATCAAAAAACGTAAAACAACTAAACGCCAAAAAAATAGCAAACAAACCAAGTCGCGTGTATCCAAAGCAACAACTTCCACAAAAAAATACCAAAGATTAAAAAATTCCAGATAAGCTATTATGATTAAACAGTTGTTAAATTTTTTATGATGTCTAGCGCTCCCATTTCTAATTTAGAAGCACTGCAAAAACTTATAGATGTTGTAGCTAAATTGCGATCGCCTGAAGGTGGTTGTCCCTGGGATTTGGAACAAACCCAAGAAAGTCTAATTCCCTATATCATCGAAGAAGCCTTTGAAACCGTCGATGCTATTCGTAGTAACAATCAACAAGCCATCATAGAAGAATTAGGCGATTTACTTTTACAAGTAATTTTACAAGCACAAGTTGCCCAGGATGAAAATAAATTTACCCTAGTAGAAATTGCCAACAATATCAGTGAAAAATTAATTCGCCGTCATCCCCACGTTTTCGGAGATATAGAAGTAAATAGCGTGGCAGAAGTGCAACAAAATTGGGAACAAATAAAATCTTTAGAAAAAGGTGAAAATACCGAACCGCCTTTAACCGCTAAACTCAGTCGTTATGCCCGCATTCTCCCACCACTTACCGCAGGAATGAAAATTTCTAAAAAAGCAGCCGCTGCGGGTTTTGAATGGGATAATATCGATGGAGTTTGGGCGAAATTTGATGAAGAATTAGCCGAGTTTAAATATGCTGTTCAACATGAAGATAAAGCCGCCCAAAGGGGAGAATTAGGTGATTTATTATTTGTCATAATTCAGTTAGCTCGCTGGTATAATTTAGAACCTGCGGATGCTTTACAAGAAACCCTACATAAATTTATTCATCGTTTATCAAAAATAGAAACTTTTGCCGATCGCCCTCTCACAGATTACACTTTAGAAGAATTAGATGTACTTTGGGCACAAGCAAAAGCCCAAATAGCACAACAAAAACAAAATTTAACCTAAACAAACCGAGCAGAAAACTATTTTCGGTTTTCTGCTTTAAGCCCAAAAGATTAATTAGTTTAACTGGTATTACTTCATATTTGTAAATAACCACCGTTGTTGCGCTTTAGCGCTCTTATTGGAATATGAATAAA
>CAWUOF010000062.1:0-12528 GCA_963923765.1 uncultured bacterium
GATAATTAGTGAGGGAAATACTGTTGCTGTTAATAATGGGATAAGTAATTAATAAGTTAAGTTTTAATTTTGATAAATCAGAGGGAATAGTAAAAAAATTCCCTTGTTATTTTTATGGTTAATATTTTTGGTCAAGGTATCGTTTAGTAAATATTTAGTAAATATATAGAAAAAACTTGTTTCCTATTCCCTATTATACATTTTGGGAGCAATTTTCTAAGTTTCCAAGTAAAAATAGGCAAAATTTATATTTTGCCTGTCAAAAAATGTTTAAATTATTTAGTTATTTTCTGGTTTTAAATTATGCAAGTTAAATAGTTTTTGATTTTGCCCAAAAAATAAACAAAAATTTTAAGGTCTTGATGGTTAAATTTTTGAGCAGTTTTTCCAGGTTGCTTGCTTGGAGTCGTAATAACGCCAAGATTTTTGAGAACCGTCTTGATAATACAGGAGAATGCGATCGCCTGTTTTATGGTCTGGGATGATATTATCAAGAAGATGGCACAGTGCGTTAGTTTGGCAGATTAGTCGCTTGGCTACTGCTTGATTAGGACATTCCACTATCAGGGCGGGTTTACCTTCCACTTCAATTACGGAAAAGTAACACATCCGCAGGATAGCTCTTATACAACTGTCCGCTTGGCTGAGATAGCGATCGATCAGATGATTGCTTAGGGCTTTTTCCAGGGCACGATCGTGCTGGTTGTGGGTGTGAGATTCAGACATCAATATGCTACACAAAACACAACACTTTTGAGAGTAAACTAAGCTCGTACCTATGACAAGTATTCATTTACACAGTTCCATAGATTATTCCAAATTTTTTTTATTAATTAGGTAATATAGCCCATTTTTCATCATCGCATACATCCCCAATTTCTTAGCAGTACTATAATTAAATCCACAAGCATTTAAATTTTTCTAGTTAACTATATGGGATAAGGGATGAGGGATTTAGGTTAAAATACTTAATAATTTTTGCCAATCATCCCTGCTCCCCTGTTCCTCTGGATAAAAAACAGTAATTACTCTAATTAATTAAGTCGAAAAACCCATCATCTAATTCATAACCTAACATTTTCGCCATTGATTTAACTTTTTCTTGGCTGGGAATGCCTTGTTGATTTAACCAGTCTACCAGGACAAAAATTTTATGCATAAGAAAAATTTCTAATGCTTCTGGGTTATATTGAATGCCGTCGGTGCGATGAAACTGATGAGGGACTAACATGGCTATATAACGGGCCAGTTCCCCGGTTTTCCAATCTAATATTAGAGGTAGCCAAGGATAGCGGGCATCGAGACGAATAAACCATAATCTAATTTCGGGTATTTCGGATAATTCCCGAGGATCTTCTATGTCGCGGGGATAGTCAATGGTAAAAGATAGCGTTTTTTCTTGAGTGAATATAGTAGATTTTGATTGCAATAGTTTATCTATTACCATTTGGGCTGGAGATAAATCTAATTTGTTGATAGAATCAGGATTAATAGTGATTGTTATGGTCATAGTTTATTTTTCCGTCCAGCAAAGCGGCGCATCCTTGTAGCTAAATCTCGGAGAGCTTCTTGAAATGATATCCCATTAGTTTCGACTTGTTCTCGGATAGTTAGTGCTTTGGTATAGTCTTCTATATCTGCTTCTATAGATGTTAAATTGTGACCAACGGGGTCATAAATTGATTCATCGACAATGAAACAGGCTTCTAAGCGCAGAATTGTTGCTTCTAAATCAGCAGCAGTATAATGTTCTACCAGGGTTTTAATGCGATGCAAATTCATTAGTCGATCGCTCCTCGGTTTTGGCCATAAAAATTACCTTCCAGATTAGCTCTCCCCATTTTGGTCAATGGTAATAAGCGATTAGTACCTGGCAGGCAATCTACTCATCTTAAAGTATGCAAAATTTATTGCTAAAAATGAAGTGGTAATAGAAAAATATTTTTAATTTTTTCAATTATTGGTAATATTTCTTAATATTTTGGGATGAGTTACCAAAATTTGATTATTGTTGGTTACTATTATTTATAGTCCCCAGTTTGTCCACCTATAGCCTATACATAGCGAAAATTTTTAGGGTTAAGGGGGGCTATTATCTCAACTATGGGTCTCAGCTATTGAACAATTAAATTGCTTTTTATCATAATTAGTTAGATTAGTCAATCGTCTAATAATGAAAATATTGTTAAAAAGCAATAGTTTATATAATATGCTAATTAAATGTACAAAATTTTATAAATAAGCTCTGACAGAACTAATAGCTGGGAATCTGGACTTTTTAAAAAATTTAAGATAAAGTGGTAATGAGTTTATTTTATTTACAAATAAGTTGAGAAGAGGAAAAATTTTACTGAGTCTGAGTTTTTCTGGTATAGGTTGTTACTAATTTCCAATGTTAAGTAATAATAATCAGAAAAGAAATGGATTGGCAAATATATATTTTGGGGAAAATATCTGGCGGTATCGATATAATGTTCGATCGCGTGTCCCAGATAAAATATTAAAACTAAGATAGCTAGTAACAAAATCACAAACGTTAGTATCAAATAGATAAAATGAGGCGGTATTTGTGAAACCCATTCGTTCTTTAGAAGAAGCTTTGAATCGTTGTCAATCATTAGGTATGCGGCTGAGTCGTCAGCGTCGTTTTATTTTAGAACTTTTATGGCAAGAAAGACAACATTTATCGGCTAGGGAAATTTACGATCGCTTAAATACCCAAGGAAAAGAGATCGGACATACTTCTGTATATCAAAATTTAGAAGCTTTATCAACTCAGGGACTAATTGAATGTATAGAGCGATCGGAAGGGCGTTTGTATGGTAATATCAGCGATTCCCATTCCCATGTTAATTGCTTAGATACTGAGCAAATTTTAGATATACATATACAATTGCCACCAGAAGTAATAGAAACGGTGGAAAAACAAACCGGGGTAAAAATTACCGATTATCGGATTGATTTTTATGGCTATCGTCATCCGCCAACATCAGATATAGAGGCGAATAAAGAGAATGTGAATTGAACATCAAATTATTTTTCGAGAAAAAACCCGAGCTAATTTTATTTTTAAACTATAGCTAAACAATTTAAACAAGCTATTAAATACCCTACTTTTTCTAAATAGGCAAAAGTAGGGTATAAAAACCATCTTATCCAGCACAAACTAAAGCAGGCGCAGGTTCTTGGATAGGAGCAGTTTCTAAATCGCCGACATAAATTCCCATGCCTATAGCAGTGTTCACTAAACAGCCAGATGGATCGACTAACAAAGGACTGTTAACAAATACATCATGTAAAGGAACACTAACTACATTACGATTTTGCCAAGCTACCATTTTATTAAAATCTTCTTGGGCGACTAAATCGACAGCAGCTTTACCAAAGGCAGTAGCAATAAGACGATCTAAAGCGGTGGGAATACCGCCTCTTTGAACATGACCTAAAACAGTAACGCGAGTTTCTACTTCATTATTGCTACAAGCAGCGATTTGATCGCCGATATAGTCACCGATACCGCGTAGGCGTACCTGACCATGAGAGTCGGTATAAACTCGTGATTCACCTTCTTTAGTTTTTGCACCTTCAGCGACTACAACGATCGCAAATTTACAATTCCATTTTTCCCGTAATTCTGTTAATTTGTGACAAACATTGTGAATTGAGTAGGGAATTTCTGGAATTAAAATAACATTGGCTCCGCCAGCAATTCCAGCATTAAGGGCTAAATGTCCTGCATCTCGACCCATGACTTCTACTACCATAACGCGATCGTGGCTAGAAGCAGTAAAAGTGAGACGTTGTAGGGCATCAGTAATAGTATTAACAGCCGTATCAAAGCCTACAGATCGTTCTGTATTAGAGACATCATTATCAATAGTTTTGGGAACAGCTACTAATTTCCAATTACCTTTTTGAGCTAGATCGTAAAGTATTTTCAGACTACCATCACCACCGATCGCGATTAGGGCATCTAATCCTAGATCATGATAGCCGCTAATAATTCGATCACCGTGAGCCGCAGTATCACCTTTATTAATTGAGCCGAGAATAGTACCGCCAGTACTCAATAATAAATCTATACCGCGAAAATCTAAACCATGTACATTTAAAGGAATTGATTGGCGATCGCGTAACCCGTCAGTAGCATAAGGAATGCCTACCACTTCCCAGCCAAAAGTTAAGCTGGCATGAGCTACGACGGCGCGAATTACAGCATTCAATCCTGGGCAGTCACCACCACTGGTGAGAATTCCAATCCGTTTGGTTTTGTTCATAATATGCAAAGATTTTACTTACTTAGTAGCCGATTTTCTAATTACTCGTGATATATACAGGTTTTCCAACCTATTTAACAGTGAATTATAATACCAAATTCTTTAATACTGATAATTCTTAACCTTATTTTTTGTTCAATGACTAAAATTGAAATCTTAATTTATTCTAAAGTTTTGGGAATATAATTTTAAAAATTTAAAAGCAGCCGAAATAGAGAGTAACAAAGAAAACTTAGTAATATTATTAAATATTTCGGTAAAATTAATTACTCATTTTAACAGCTTAAATAAGAAATAATACTTAACCGTTATATTCCTAAAACTTAACGGTTAAGTATAACTGAAAATTTTATTCTGGATTTAGGGAAAAAACAATCTGAGATTAATTAGCCGACTATACCAAACTATGATCAGGTTTATAGCTTTGAATTCCCCGCATATATTGAGCCCGTTCATAAGCCGACTCATCCGGACAATTAATTTGGCTTAAACAGCCTTGCATTTGCTTAATAGAATGATATTCGTGTTCTTCCATCCAGTGCTTAATTTCGGTTTCCAAATCTTGAATATGGCCAATACCATGCCGTAACAAGGTAGAACATACTTGAGTAATTTTTGCTCCTGCCATAAGCATTTTTAGAGCATCTTTACCTTTATTAACACCACCAGTAGAAGCTAAATCTGCTTGAATTCGACCATACAAAATGGCTATCCAACGCAGAGGCAAACGCATGGCTTCAGGTGTACTTAATGTGGCTTCCGGCTTAACTTCTAATTCTTCAAGGGAAATATCCGGCCCCATAAAGCGGTTAAACAAAACTAAGCCATTAGCACCTGCTTCATCTAATTTTCGCGCTATATATGCTAAATTACTGAAATAAGGGCTAATTTTCACTGCCAAGGGAATAGAAATATCTGCTCTGACTGCCCGAACAATATTAAAGTAATTCTCTTCTATTTCGGCGCTAGAAATATCCGGATTACTAGGTACTGAATAAATATTTAATTCCAAAGCATCAGCACCTGCTTGTTCAATTTCTTTAGCGTAGTGAGTCCAGCCACCTAAAGAAAATCCATTGAGACTAGCAATAATGGGAATATTGACTGCTTCTTTAGCGGTGCGAATGTGATTTAAATATTCATTTGTGCCGACATGGAAAATTTCTGGTTGAGGGAAATAAGTTAAGGCTTCGGCAAAGCTTTCTGTGTGGCTACTTAGGTGATATTCTAATTCATAACGTTCCCGGATAATTTGTTCCTCAAATAAGGAATGTAAAATCACAGCGCCCGCTCCAGAATCTTCCATACGCTTGACGTTATCGATATTTTCTGTTAGGGGTGCTGCGGCTGATGGTACTATGGGAGAGCGTAAATTTAAGCCCAAGTAAGTAGTAGTTAAATCCATTCTCGATTCTCCTGTGAAAAAAAGTAAGAGAAGCTTGTTATACTGATAGTTTATTCTGAAAAAATCCAGCCCAAAATTAGCCAGTTAGTGGCTGTGAACAAATCACTAAATATCTACTATTTTTGAGTAAGTTGTGAGCAAAATTTTGAGCAAAATATTTTTACAATCAGATATGCTTAAATTAAGCAGATTTAGGGGATTTTGTAAAGAGGTTTAGCTTAGTTTTCGGGTAATTTTTGCAATTCTTATTAATTGTTTAAGATTGGGATATTTTGTCAGCGATCGCCTTAAATTTACTGGAAATTTTCCTTAAATTACCCTATTTTCAGAAAAATTATGAACAGGGAACATAAGAAAAAACGAAATGATTTTTGTAGTCAAATTGGGCTTGATATTGTCGGAAATATTTAATTAATAAATCCAGTTTAAAATCCAAGGCAATATTGCTGCAAATAATAAAATTACCAGCCATATTCGGGTTAACCAATTTTGCCAAGTAGTTAAAACTTCATCCCAGGAATCCCCCAGGAGATAATGTCCAAAAATTAGCTCAAATATACCAGCTAACCCTACCCATAAACAACTGATAATTAGCACAAAACTAAACCAGGCATAACCGGAATTTTGGGTAAAATACAGCCATGCCAATATCAGTATAACTAAAACCGAAACAATAGTTTTGCAGGCACGAGCTATATTATTACCTAATCGAGGTGCAATATATTTATTGCCTACATAATTGTTAGAAGCTGCTAGAAAAACAGCCGCCATCCATAGAGAAAGTGCTAAATTAGATTTCATCATTTTTTAGGTTTAACACTCCTAAATTTTTTTAACTAAAAATAATGCTAACTAGGAAAACACCCTAATATTTGAGTAGTTTTGGAGATTAAAATTTATTTTGCTGCTAATCATTACTTAAACCCATTTGTCCGCGAAAACCAGTAATTAAACGGGTACCATCTTTGAAAATATGAATTTCTATTTGATCAGAAGCCCAAGTAATTTGATTTTCAAAGGCGGGATTAAATACATGAACTTTTTGATTTTGGGAAGAAACGGGGGAAGTAGGGGAATTAATGGCTAAGGATTCTACATAAGGCCCATCAATAAGTATATCTAATTGTGCTAGTAAATCTTGGGCGCCTATGGGTGCATCTTCCCGTTGTAATTCTGATAAAGTAAAACCGGTAAAAGACATGGCATTAAGACCGGCAGCTTTTAATTTTTTGGTTAGTTGGGTAAGGCTAGGTGCCTGCCAAAATGGTTCGCCACCGGAGAAAGTTACGCCTTGATTTTTGGAATTACTTAAGATTTTTTCGGCGAGTTCCTCAACAGATATTAATTGATTAATTTCAAAAGGCCAAGATGGGGTGTTAAAACATCCAGAACATTCTCGTTTACATCCTTGTACCCAGACAACGGCACGACAGCCGGGGCCGTTTACTTCGGATTCGTCAACATAACCCATAATATTGAGATATCCGGAGGGAATTGCTAGGGGTGGTGTTGGGGGGTTTATAGTTTGCTTGTTCATAGTTTTATTATGAAATATTATGCTAAGGAAAGATTGAGTTTTAAGTATTAAATTTTAAGAAGAAGTTTGTAGTTTTTTTAATGTTTAAAAATCGATATGGCAGCTAGAAAAAATAAGATTAGGTAACAGCGAAAAGAAATAATAAAGAGAATATTTTAAATATTTTGGTAAAATAGTTAATTTTAGTTTAGCTGGGGTAACTATTATAAATAGTTACCTCGTTCTCTGGGATGCGATCGAGAACGAGGGGGATATGCTAATAGATTTGTAGGTAGATTAACAACAGGAACATAGATTTGATTTAGTGTTATTTAATCTAACCTACAAAAACTATGATAATTAGGCTTTAGTAGGTTGAACTACATTATGGTGTTCTTCCTCTTTGTGATGATGGTGATGGCCGTTATGCACTTCAATATGACGTGCGGCAAGATATTGATACATTCCCCAACGGGTATTAACATCTTCTTGAGCTTGTTCGAGCAGTTTCTTAGCTGCGGCGGGGTTACTCATGGTTAACATCTTGAAGCGGTTTTCCGCATACATATATTTATCGACAGATAATTTCGGAGAACGGCTGTCAAGTTGTAATGGATTCTTAGCTTCTGTAATTAAGCTAGGATTGTAACGGTATAGTAACCAGCTACCCGATTCAACGGCGGCTTTTTGTTGTTGCATTCCGGTAGTCATGTTGATACCGTGAGCAATACAGTGGGAGTAGGCGATGATTAAAGATGGACCGTCATAAGCTTCTGCTTCTAGGAATGCTCGAAGGGTATGTTCATCTTTTGCGCCCATTGCGACGCTGGCAACATAAACATTGCCGTAGGTCATGGCAATTAAGCCTAAATCTTTTTTGGGTGCGGGTTTGCCGCCGGCGGCGAATTTGGCAACTGCACCGCGAGGAGTGGCTTTAGAAGCTTGTCCGCCGGTGTTGGAATAAACGCCGGTATCTAAGACGAGTAGGTTAACGTTGCGACCACTAGCGATAACGTGATCTAAGCCTCCAAAACCAATATCATAGGCCCAACCGTCGCCGCCAACAATCCAGACGCTCTTTTTCACGAGGTAGTCGGCGATGCTGAGGAGTTGTTTGGCTGGGAGACTGTCGAGGGTTTGTAGTTTTTGTTTGAGTTGTGCTACTCGATCGCGTTGTTCCCAAATACCTGCTTCATCGGATTGATCGGCGTTGATAATGGCACTTACCAAATTATCGCCCAGTTCTCCTGCTAGTTTTTGGACTAATTCACAGGCAAATTCTGCTTGTTTGTCAATGGAAACTCGGAAGCCTAAACCAAATTCGGCGTTATCTTCAAATAGGGAGTTAGACCAAGCTGGGCCGCGTCCTTCGGCGTTTTGTGTCCAAGGTGTGGTGGGTAAGTTACCGCCATAGATAGATGAGCAGCCGGTGGCGTTGGCTACTACCATGCGATCGCCAAATAGTTGTGTAGCTAGTTTGATGTAGGGTGTTTCACCGCATCCACCGCAAGCACCGGAGAATTCAAATAACGGTTCTTGCATTTGTTGTTGGCGGATGTGATGTAGTTTTAATTCCCGGCGATCGGGGTTAGGTAATGATAGGAAATAATCCCAGTTTTTCCGTTCAGTTTCCCGTAACTCAGGCGTATAAGTTACCATGTTAATCGCCTTGAGTTTCGGCATGGATTTATTTTTAGCTGGGCAAACATCCACGCACAAACCGCAGCCGGTACAATCTTCTGGTGCTACTTGGATGGTGAATTTTTGACCTGTCCAATCGTGGTCTTTGGCGTTGGCAGATTTCCAGTCATTGGGTGCGGTTTCTAGTTGTGCTGCTTCGTAAACTTTACCGCGAATTACGGCATGGGGACATACCATGACGCATTTGCCACATTGTACGCAAACGTCGGCATCCCAAACTGGTATTTCTAGGGCTATGTTGCGTTTTTCCCATTTAGATGTGCCCGTGGGATAGGTGCCGTCAATGGGTAAAGCACTTACGGGTAAGTCGTCGCCATGTTTGCCTATCATTGCGCCTTGTACTTCCCGCACGAATTGGGGGGCGCAGTCTGGTACTGGTGGTCGTATTTCTAGGGTACTTGTTACTTGCTCTGGTACTTTTACCTCGTACATATAGGCGAGACTGTTATCGATCGCCGTTATGTTTTTGGCAACTATTTCTGGTCCTTTTTTCCCGTAGGTTTTTTTGACAAATTTCTTAATTTGTGCGATCGCTTCTTCTCTTGGTAATACACCAGATAGGGCAAAGAAACAAACTTGCATTACTGTATTTATTCTTCCCCCCATGCCGCTATCTTTTGCGACTTTGTTCGCGTCAGAAACATAAAATTTAACTTTTTTGTTAATTATTGTTTCTTGCACGGAACGGGGTAATTTATCCCATACTTCTTCTGGTCCGTAGGGACTATTTAATAGGAATGTACCGCCTTTGGTGATATTTCCGAGCATATCAAATTGCTCGATAAATCCCCATTGGTGACAGGCAACTAAGTTGGCTTGACTAATTAAATAGGTGGAGCGAATTGGGTTAGGACCAAACCGCAGGTGGGAGATAGTAACTGATCCGGATTTTTTGGAGTCGTAAACAAAGTAACCTTGGGCGTAGTTATCTGTATCTTCCCCGATAATTTTAATGGAGTTTTTGTTGGCTCCTACTGTACCATCAGCCCCTAAACCATAGAACATAGCCCGTACTACGCTATCTGGTTCTGTACAGAATTCTGGATCGTATTCTAGGCTGCTGTGAGTGAGATCGTCGTTAATGCCAACTGTAAAATGATTTTTGGGTTTAGCTGTGGCGAGGTTATCATATACTGCTTTCACCATTGCTGGGGTGAATTCTTTTGATGATAAACCGTAGCGACCGCCTACTACTTTTGGCATTGCGCCATTCCATTCTTCGGTGAGGGCGGTAATTACATCTAAGTAGAGAGGTTCGCCGCCTGCGCCTGGTTCTTTGGTGCGATCGAGTACTGCTATTTGTTTAACTGTGGCGGGCAATGCTTCTACAAATAGTTTCATGTCTAATGGACGATATAACCGTACTTTTAGTACGCCTACTTTTTCGCCCTTGGCGTTGAGATAGTCTACGGTTTCGTGGACTGTTTCGCAACCAGAACCCATTAATATTATGACTCTTTCTGCATCGGGAGCGCCATGATATTCGTAGATTTTATATTTGCGTCCTACTAGCTCACCAAAGCGATCCATTGCGCTTTGTACTATGTTTGAGCAAGCATTATAAAATGGGTTTACTGTTTCTCTGGCTTGGAAGTATATATCTGGATTTTGTGCTGTGCCTCGCATTACGGGGCGATCGGGTGTTAAAGCCCGTTGTCGATGCGCTAAGATTAGATCGTTATTTATTAGCGTTTTTAAGTCATCTTCTGACATTAATTCCACTTTTTGTACTTCGTGGGAAGTCCGGAAGCCATCAAAAAAGTGAATAAAAGGAATACGTGATTCTAAGGTAGCTATTTGACTAATTAATGCAAAATCATGGGCTTCTTGTACTGATGCCGAACATAACAGGGCAAAACCTGTGGAACGGCAAGCCATTACGTCTTGATGATCCCCGAAAATAGATAAACCTTGAGCAGCTAAACTACGCGCTGCTACGTGAATTACTGCTGATGTTAATTCCCCAGCAATTTTATACATATTCGGGATCATTAATAATAATCCCTGGGATGCGGTGAAGGTGGTAGTCAAGGAACCTGTTTGTAAGGAACCATGTACTGTACCTGCTGCCCCGGCTTCACTTTGCATTTCTATAATTGAAGGAACTGTATCCCAAATATTGGTTTTTCCTTCTGATGCCCAAGCATCTGCCCATTCTCCCATCGGTGATGCTGGTGTGATGGGATAAATAGCAATCACTTCATTGAGTTTATAGGCAACGTAAGCAACTGCTTCGTTGGCGTCTAATGTGGAAAATGTTCTTGCGTTCATGTTCATCAAACTTTTCTAAGTCTGTTGGATATTTTTAATGCTTTGACTGTCTTTTGAGAATTTGAATTATTACCTAATGAAAGATTTTTGATTTCTTTGTGATTGTGCTCCCTTATCAAATCTTTTTTTTAGATTTTGCACTTTAACAACTTATAGGTTGTTTTTTCCGGGTTACTGTTTTATGTGGAAAATACTCAAATATTTACTAATTTATCTTTGATTTCCACTATTATTGTTTTATTTTATAGTTTTTTGGTATATTTTTGCGTTTTTTAATTCATTCTTAACTATTAAGTCTTAGTTAAGAAATTATAGATTTTTATTAAGAATGTTTTAGCAAAAGTCAAGTCATTTTTTCAATATTTAATATTATTTTTATAATATTGGGTACTGAGGTAAAGAAAACAAGTTTTTATGTATAATCGTCCGTTTGTTGCATTGATAGGTTTTTAATCGATTTATATTGATTTTTTATGTATTTTTTTTTGATGTTATCTAATTTTCTCTATTTACTTGGTCTATATTTTACATTAGTATATATAACTATTCTGTTATCTAAGAATTATTTAATTTTTGTAAAAAATAGATGTCCATTGCCTGAACGCAAGGTATTACAGGGAAGAGATATAAAATTGCTATAATAGAGAAAATATAGAAAATCACAAAACTAGATAGGTAAATATAAATCATTTATGTAAATTTTAGGACTTACGCATTTCGGAGACTAGAAACCGGGTTTCGAGATACCCGACTGGTTAACGATTTACAAAAATCGCGTCTTCTTTCCAGTATCCCTGCATTTGTTCAAAGGTTTTTACTTGTCTCCCATACAAGGGATTACCAACTATAACTGTTTGTTTAGAAGGATTAATTTCTAATAATACGATCGCGTGGTCAATGGTAATTCCGCTGATGGGTTCATTAACATGAATAATTGCTAGTTTATTATGATTAATTAGATCTGTTATTTTCAGCCCCCGTTTGTATTGTGGTTCCATCCCAAGCTTTTCCATTGTCCGAATTTCAGCTAGTATAGTCGTACCAAATCGGTTAGTATTAGTGATACTAACAACATCTTTTTCTGTCAGAGGTGGTTTTATGCCAATAAAATTTGCTAGAGTAGCAATACTAGCAGGCGCACAGGTGTAGGGAGTAGTTTGTAATACAATACCTTCCACTACCGCCGGAATACCAAGTAAATTAGTAACTGGAAGAGAATAATGTAGAAGAATTGTTATCGCAAACATAATTGTAGGAACTGCTATTAACATTTCTTTTAACCGTTGTCGATCGCGTCTCCCACCCCATTCTAATAATACTAATAATCCTAAACTAAAACTTCCTAATGCTAATACTAA
>CAWUOF010000063.1:0-12486 GCA_963923765.1 uncultured bacterium
GAGTTTCTAAATATTTATGCGATCGATGTAGATGAATTTCTACAGCCCGATCGCTACTATTGATTTTCTCGGCATTTTGAAAATGTATAATAGCTTTAACAAAATCTCTATTTATATAAGCATAACGACCTGCACTATAATGATATAAAAATTCCTCCATCTGATTATTTAAAGGTTGAGTGCGATCGTCTATTAATTCATATATACTTACCGCTTCTTGTTTCCCTTTTACACGAATTTTATCTAATTCTCTTACCCAAATGCGATCGATACATAATTGATATGTATATTCACTTAAAACTATATCGCATCCATACTCTTTTGTTACACCTTCTAAACGAGAAGCTAAGTTAACTCCATCACCAATAACTGTATAGTCCATGCGTTTTTGCGACCCGATATTTCCGGAAACTACTTCCCCTGAACTAATACCTATACCTATACGAATTTGGGGTTGATTAGCAACTATCCGACGCTGATTAAATATTTTTAAGCGCCGTCGCATATCTAAAGCTGATTTTACCGCCATCCAAGCATGATTTTGTGTCAGTGGTAGCGGGGCCCCAAACACTGCCATAATTGCATCGCCAATAAATTTATCTAAAGTACCTTCATGGTTAAAAATAGCTTCTACCATTGTTTCAAAATATTGATTTAGCAATTCTACTACTTCTGTTGCTTCTAATTTTTCCGTTAAGGTAGTATAACCCCTAATATCAGAGAATAAAATAGTTACTTCCTTGCGTTCCCCTACCATTAAGGCATCTTCACCTAATGCCATTACTCTTTCTGCTACCCCTGGTGTCATATAGCGATACATGGTAGTTTTCATGCGTTTTTCTCGGCTGATATCTTCTAGCACTACTAAGCCGCCCCGTACTCCTCCTTCTGGGTTGGTTAAAGGATTTACTGTTAAATTTATACTACGTTCTAGTTCTTTTACTTGATTTTTATTTATAGTATTATTATCTTCGGGCTTTTCATTCCAAGCTATAAAATATTCTGCCTTGGGATTATCAATTGCTAATATATAAATATCTCCTTTTTCGCCTAGTACTGGTTCACTAGAATCAGTTACTTGTGCCTGTTGTTTATATAAACCTATGGTTAAACTTTGTTCGGGAACGAAATGCTGGGCAGCGTAGTTAAGACTATCTTCTAAACGTAACCGTAGATTTTCGATCGGTACTACTTCCCAAACATAGCGCCCGATTAATTTTTCTTCCCACAGTTGTTGATTATATTTCCCATTGGCTTTTTGAATTGGACAACCTAATAAAGTTAATGCTGCTTCATTAATTGTAACTATTTTTCCTTGCATATCTGTAGATATGACTGCATCAGATAAACTTTGCAATATATCTTTTTGATATTGTTTTTCTACTAAAACATTTTGGAAAAGTTGAGCATTTTCTAAAGCTATACCTGCTTGAATATTAAATGCTCTCATAAATTCTTCATCAGAAGAAGTAAAACTACCTTGTTGTTTATTAATTAGTTGCGTAACTCCGATTAATTCTCCGGCTGAGTTAAACACTGGCATACAGAGAATATTTCGCGTTTTATATCCTGTTTGTTTGTCGGTATATGGGTTAAAACGTGGATCTTGATAAGCATCAGGAATATTTAGAATTTTACCTGTAGAAGCGACATAACCAGCTATGCCTTTATTGGCTGGTATGCGAATTTCCATCATAGTTTTACCATCGGCTTTAGCAACTTTAGTCCATAGTTCGCCTTTTTCTTTGCTGAGTAAAAATAAAGTACTGCGATCGGCTTGCATTAACTCGCGGGCTTGTTCCATTACTGACCGTAGAGTTACTTCTAAATCTAAAGTTTGACCTAAAGTTTGAGTAGCCTTTAATAAAGCTGCTGCGCCTCTTTGATTTCTGGCTGCTGTATAAAAAGATTGACAACTTTCTAGGATAATGCCAATGGAAGCGGCAAAATCTCGAAAGTGTTGTTCATCCTCTTTATTAAAAGGTTCTTCTCCAGCTTTATTTAACAGTTGTGCTACTGCTACTACTTGATTTTTACTACTTAAAATTGGCATACATAAAAGATTGCGGGTATGATAGCCAACTTGTTCATCAACTTCTTTGTTAAATATGGGATGGCTGTAAGCATCAGGTATATTTAGACATTCTCCAGTACTGGCTACATGGCCAACTATGCCGATGTTAATGGGAACGCGAATTTCTTGAGGTTTAATTATTTCTCCTTCTTGTTTGGCGACTTGTGCCCACAGTACACCTTTATCTCTGTCTACTAAAAAAATAGTGGTGCGATCGGCTTGGAGTATTTGGCCAACTTTTAGGGTGATTGCTTCTAAAACTTGTTCCAACATACTCTCAAGGGCTTCGTTATTCACTAGGTCAAGCGCTCTTAAGAATTGCTGGAATTCTGCTGTGATAAAGTCAAGTAAGCAGATAAATTCGGGCACTGGCAGATGTTTGACCCTAGTGGTCAAAGCACCCATGCGATTAACTTGTGTTAAGGTTGCCAGAACGCTACCGACGTTAGAGAATGTCATGGTATTAGCGAATCCTACGGTTAGCTGCCCATATTGTGCTAAAATTTAGTTTATTGGGGCCGTTTTTTTAGCAATTGGTTTTAAGTTGGAATAGTTCCATAGTTCTTTTATAGCATTATGGTATCGGCTGTCTTTACAGTTGTAAATATGACGAGAGGCGATCGCCTTTAGTCTTCTATAAATATATCTGTTTTTTACTTGGTATTTTGATTTTTTTATGTAAATTTTGCCACTTTCTTAAGTTTAAGTTTAAGTTGCAGGTCTTTTCAGTAAAAATACTGATTAATGAGGTTAATCACTTTATGTATTAATACTTTTGATAATATTATAAAAAAAAGTTAAATTATATATATTTTTTTAAATCAATTATTGTCGGTTTTTCAGGTTTTTAAAAGTTAACTACAAAAATATGCCTATTGTAGTGGTGGTTATATCCAAATTTTTTAATTTCAATATTTATCTTTTAGATAAGACATTTGTCTAGTGCATCTCATAGATAGCAAAAAATAATAAACAACAAATTTTTTCTATTTCCTGTTCCCTGTTAAGCAGACTTTGCTAGGTTTTTTGGGCTTATTCGGGGCGAGGTCAAAACAAATATAGTTTTTCCCAAATTTACCTGCCATGACAGCCTAATCTAAGACACAATAGAAAAAGGTGAATAAGGGCTAAGGCTATGTCTAAGCGAAAAAAGCATAATCAGTGGATTAAAGAAATCCTAGATTTAAAAGAAAATCATAACTGGAAATCAGCGCCAGGTACTCGGATTTTTGTGGCAGGGCGAGGGGCTTTGCGTTTTGATGTGCCGGAAAATTGGTATTTTGAACCTGATGAAAAATCATTTCGCTTTTTAGATAAAAAACCGCCTAATGATGATTGTCGCCTTGAAGCTTCTTTTAATTTGCTTCCCCCTGCTGATTGGTCAGAATTTCCCCTGGTTTCCCTCTTAAAAAAAGTGGTTAAAGATGATTCTCGTACTCCTATTGAACAGGGAGAAATTATTGAAATTAAACGCCAAACTGCTCGCATTGTTTGGACTCAATTTAAGTTTATAGATCCCCAAGAAAATCGGGAAGCTTATGGGAGAATTTGTATTGGTTTAGGTTCGGGAGTTCAGTGTTTAATTACTTTGGATTATTGGGTGGATGATGCCGATCGCCTTCATCCGGTTTGGGATACAGTTATTAATTCTTTGGTTCTCGGTTTGTATATTCGTGACCCTCGTACTGGTTTTGCATTTCCTGATTAAGGTTTTATCAAGTATTATTTCATATCAAATAGCTGTATTTGGGTTAGTGATTTAATCAAGACATGGGATAATATAAGTTATGTGACGATCGACATTATTTATAATTCCATGTCTCCTCCAAAAATCCCCCATGTTAAGAATTATTAAAAATTAATTATGGAAAAGTTCAGATTATCCTATAATAACAAAAAATATTAAATTACATAATTATGTCGGAAAATCAATTACATTCAACGATTCCTAGCATTTTATTAAGCCGTTTTGATGAAGCGGCTAATCTGGCAAACAATGGTAAACCTGGGGAAGCATTAGAAAAATATCAGAATATATTTACAGATGAAAATGGTAAAAAAATTAAAAGTGGTATTACAGGAGAATTTATTGCAACGGTAGAGTTAAGGAAAGCTTATTGTTTAATGGATTTGCAAAAATATCAAGAAGCTAAAGATATTTTCGCGGCATTAGATAAATTTTTTGCCGGACAATTAGATACGATCGCGTTATATGATTTTTATTTATCCTATGGTAATACCCTTGGTAATCTTGGCTTGTTAGGAGAAATGGAAGATAGAATGGCGCGAGCTATGAATATTGCCAGTGAATATTTACACGATAAGGATAAATTCCGTAAAGTTTGGTATTGGGTCTTGCATTGGGAATTATTACATCAAGCTTGGAATATGTTATCTGAACATTCTGATTCTGCCTATCATTTTGGCATAGAAAATTACGATTTACAATTAAAAATGATTGCCCTGGAATTTCAAAGATTAGCTAAGGAAAAACGAGGTTAATTTTAAATTATTCAAGTATCTTAAAATATAGGTTTATTTGAAATATATATAAGTTTAAATAAACAGGAAAAATAATATTTAAACAGGTAAATATTAAGGAGATTTTTGTGTATATTTTAGGCGCTTAAGCGCAACAACGGATATTGATTAGGAGATGTAGAGTTTATTGGTAATATTTAATTGGCGATTATAATTGGCGATCGCATCTCCAAATATAAATAAAAATTATCTAATAGGCTGATATAAAAGTAACAAAATTAGCATAAAATAAAACTCCATTCACTATTAAAGAACAAAAGAATATGTTTTGCGACTACCTGGTACAAATTCTCACTGCTCGTGTTTACGATGTTGCCCAAGAAACGCCCCTAGATTATGCTCCTAATTTGTCTGCAAGGCTAAATAATAAACTTTTACTAAAAAGAGAAGATATGCAGTCTGTTTTCTCCTTTAAACTAAGGGGTGCCTATAACAAAATGGCGAATTTACCACCAGATAAATTAGCACAAGGAGTAATTGCGGCATCCGCAGGAAATCATGCCCAAGGAGTTGCTCTTGGTGCTAAAAAATTGGGAACGACAGCTATTATTGTAATGCCTACCACTACGCCCCAAGTAAAAGTAAATGCGGTGAAAGCTAGGGGAGGAGAAGTTGTATTATATGGTGATACTTATGATGATGCATACGCTTATGCTCGTCAACTGGAATTAGAAAAAGGTTTAACTTTTATACATCCCTTTGATGACCCCCATGTAATTGCTGGACAAGGTACGATCGGGATGGAAATTTTACGTCAATATCAGCAGCCAATTCATGCTATTTTTGTGGCGATCGGAGGTGGTGGATTAATTTCGGGAATAGCAGCATATATAAAAAGAATACGTCCGGAGATTAAAATAATAGGTGTTGAGCCAGTAGATGCTGATGCGATGTATCGATCGCTCAAAACAGGTAAACGAATAAAGTTACCCCAAGTTGGCTTATTTGCTGATGGTGTAGCAGTGCGAGAAGTGGGGGAAGAAACGTTTTGGTTATGTCAGCAATATGTAGATGAGATTATATTAGTAGATACTGATGCTACTTGTGCAGCAATTAAAGATGTATTTGAAGATACTAGATCAATTTTAGAACCAGCAGGTGCATTAGCGATCGCCGGTGCAAAAGCTTATATAGAAAGAGAACAAATTACAGAAAAAACTTTAATTGCTGTTGCTTGCGGTGCGAATATGAACTTCGATCGCCTGCGTTTTGTGGCAGAAAGAGCCGAATTTGGGGAACGTCGCGAGGCTATATTTGCGGTGACAATTCCAGAAACTCCAGGCAGTCTTCGTAAATTTTGCGACTGTTTAGGTAAACGTAATTTAACTGAATTTAACTATCGTATTGCCGATGAAAAAGAAGCACATATTTTTGTTGGCTTACAAATAGAAAATCGTGCTGATGCTGCTAAAATGGTAGCTAATTTTGAAAATCACGGTTTAAAAACACTAGATTTAACTGATGATGAATTAACTAAATTACATTTGCGCCACATGGTAGGCGGGCGATCGCCTCTCGCTCACAATGAATTACTTTATCGTTTTGAATTTCCTGAAAGACCTGGTGCATTAATGAAATTTGTTGCTACTATGAGTCCAAATTGGAATATTAGTATGTTTCATTATCGCAATAATGGCTCAGATTATGGAAGAATTGTAGTAGGAATTCAAGTACCTCCTGATGAAATGACAGAATGGCAAGGATTTCTTGATAGTCTTAATTATCAATATTGGGATGAAAGTAATAATCCAGCTTATCAGTTATTTTTGGGATAAAGTAATATCATCTATAAGCATTATTGACTATTTTTTTACCTGGAATTTGTAATTAAATTTCAGGTATTTTTAAATTCAATAAAAGCCGCACTTTCTACCATTTGTAAAGAAAAATTCGCAGCATTATTATTTGTTTTTAAAGATTTATCTAAATTTTCAATATTAATTATCTTTTTGTCTCGATCGCGCCAATCTTCATTAGATAGATTATAGGCATTATTATCGATAATTTTACCATCTTTAGGATTACGCATTTTTTTATTTAACTTACCAGAATTACTGGAAAACCCAAAATGTAATGTTTCCGCTTTTTGGCTAATTTGAATTTGTTTAACTTCTCCGGAAAACAGACAAATTAAAACATCATTAGATAAACGATCTCTTCTTAAAATCTCTAAGGATGAATCAGGGGAATTATTATTAAATCCTTTAATTTCAATACCCTGATATCCAGATACAGCCTCCGATCGTAACAAAAAACCTGTTACTATTGACTTCTCATCTTTCTTTATATTTTGCATAATTATTTGCTTATATTCTCGATATTTTTCCGGCAAATCATAACCATTACCCATCCCAAAAGCCCCATCAATTAAACAATCAAGCCAATAATTATCAATCCAGAAAAAACGCAAAGATTCCATTGGTAACATTTCCGGACTAGGGACAAGATAATTAAAGGGAATATTTTTTAATAATAAAACATCTTTAAACCAAGAAATAACAGATTTTGGTATATTTATTTCTGGTGTAGTTGTAAATAATAACTGTACCGGAGTAAGATTTGCTAGTTGATTAGCTATATTTTTCTGCCGTTTCCAGTTATATAAATTCATCGAAAAGTTTTTATCTTGTAAAGCCAAAAGTCGCCCTAATTGCCAAGCTGAACTATAGGAAATATCAAATAATCCATGTTCGGGATTATACAGCAATAAATCATCTGTGGACTTGTTGGGAAATTCCACTAAGTTATTATTATTAGTCTTGCCCGGTAATAAAGGGCTATGATACCATGACACCATTTTTTCTCCATTGCGTAAATGATGCAATAGAGGAATATAACCCATTTTTAAATATTGATTAATTACTGGATTATTTGACTCTGGCTTGTCTGGTAAACGCAGAGTTTTCGGAATCTCAACATTTGGGGTACTTGGGGGTTTAGTAGTATTTTCAGTATTTTTTACTTCTACAGGTTTATTAAGATTTTGTACTAAAGTTTCAAAATGATTACCTAACTTATCATCATTATCTTCACAAGTAAAATCCCAAGTTTTAAAGGAAACTAAACGTACATATTCTGGAGTATTAGAAAAATCTTTTTCTAAAGAAACTAGATAAACTGTATTAATGCACTTAGGTTTTGGTAGTCTATTACTAATAATAACAGCTAATTCCGCTTTTGTGCCATCTTCCTTAGTTCCTTTACGAACATGAGTTAATAATTTTAATTCTTCAGGTTTTGGTAAAATTTGTTGAAAAAGCTGTTTAGGTATATCAATTAGAGAAATTTCAGTATCAGTATCAGTTTCCTTGGCGTTATTATTTAACAGTTCCTTTAATTTGATTCCTTGGGGTTTATTAACTTCGCCATCATGGAATAATAATAATACTAACCAAGGATAATCTGAAGTTTGGTTTGCATTATTTAACCATAGAGAAGATGTGGCTTGACGTTCCCAGGGTAAAGTACTACGATTTAGTATAATATGAGGCAATGTTGTACTAAAATTCCCTGTACTACCTGCGGCGGGGTAAATATCATAAATTGTTTGAGGGGGAATAGTAAAGCGATCGCCCTGAATTTGAAATTTTTGTTCTTTTTGAAAAGTATCTTTTATAGGTTTTCCATTATCTTGCTTAATTTCAACTAACTGTTTAATAGCAATCTGATAATGACCTGATTTTAAGCTAGGCTTATGATGGTCAATAAATTGAACTTTTTTTGCGGTTTGTTTGGTAGATGTTGGCATAGTTTTAAGGTAATAATTATTGTAAACTGATAACTTTAGGCATACCTAACAAATCTTGTTCAATAGATTTACTCAGAGTAAAATCTGTTGAATTAAATCCGAAATCTTTTAATATGGCAGCACGTTGATCATTTGTTTCTTTATTTGGTTCTTTAAAACTATATTTTTGGTCTTTTACCACCATAATGTTTTTTATGGTTTCCCATTGATAATTACCGCCATCTTTTCTATTAAATAATAATTCTTTAGCATCTATTTCTTGACTTGAATTTGCCTGGGGTGGTTTAGCAGGTCGAATTTCTAATCCAAATAATGTATTAGAGATAAATTTTTCTTCGTTAGGATTATCAGGTATATAGGAAGTTTCTGGACTCCATAGGGCGATCGGTGCATTTTTTAATACAGGAATATAGGAAAAATCAGTTTCAATAGCTGCATTATTTGTCGTTTCATTATTTATGGTAATTTCCACTTGATAAGTGATAGTCAATTTATCTTGACTAATTGCCATCGGACGAATGCCTATTTTTCCGATTTTTTCTAATTTTAATTCTTGTACATTTGTATTTAGAGAATTTTCTGGTTGTGGAGAATTTTCTGGTTGTATTGGTTGTGTGAAGGTTTTATTGTCTGCCAGTTTGGCAAAGGGCAGCATCTCTTGTTCATCATCTATTTTTTTATATTTAATTGGTTCTAATTTAACAGAATCTTCTCTAATTTTTAATTGAGAAGAAGGAATTACAGAATCAGTTACAATTACTAATTCTTTAGGATTAATAATCCATTCCTCGCCTTTATTATTATTTTTATCAACTATTTTACCAATTAAACCATCTCCTATGGAAATTGTACAAATATCTTCAGGTAAAAGAGATGCTTTAAAATTATCCCAAGATAAAGGTTCTGGTTTTTGCTGATTTTTGTCGCCAAACTCTATTTGACAGGTAATAAACCGGGCTAATTTAAATACAGCAATTCCAGAGAAAGGCGGCCCCCAAATCTTCATGCCTGCCCCAAGATTTAGGGAGATAAATGTAGTTATATAAAATGTTTCAATTCGTACTGAAGCACTTATTTCTAAAGAAACATCAGCTTGATAATAAAAAGGTTGCCAACCTATTAAAAAATTAGCTTCAATTTTAAACCAGGCAGCAATGTTACTCTGATTAAAAGAAGCTTCCAGAATACCACCCACCATTAAATTAGAAGGAGTTAGGGCAAAATAAGCACCACCCTTTATAGATAAATAATGACTCAGTTGCCAACTAATTTGATTAAGGGGAACTTGAGGATAATGTGCTGGTACTTTGAATTGAGGATGATAGCCACCAAAAGTTAGCACAAAATCCCCTTTATGTTCCCCAGAAAACCAAATATAAAAAGCAAAACCACCGCTTAATTTACAATCTTTAGATAAAATATAAGAACGTTCTGTTAAACGGGCTGCAATTCCAATAAAACCTGCTGAGGGAATAAAAGTTACTTGGATAGCTAATTCTGCTTGTGCCAGGACAGGAATATTATCGTTAACTTGGGGAGGTAAAGATAAATAGGCTAACCCTAAAATATAAATTTCTAAACGACGACCAAATTTAACAATTAGTAAAACAAAAGCATCAATAATTTTAAAAGAAGTAAATTGAATACCTACAGCAAAAAACATTTCCCCTGGAGATGGGGGGATATATTCAGCTAAATCTTTTAAAACAGCAAGTAAATCTTTATTAGAATCATCTTTACCTCTGGCTAGTTTAACCAAGGGAAAATCAGCAACGCGATCGATACTAGGAGCATTTAAAGCACGATTATATCCAAAACCTGCCGCTAAACCTGTCACAAAAAAGGCCGGTGGACCACCGAGGGGAATTCCCACAAAAGCATAGACAAATAAAGAAGCTTGTCCTTCTATTTCCGTATAGGAACCGATCGCAGCAATAGTTAATTTATGTACTTGTAGCTTAATAGAAAGAATAGCCGCTCCGCTATATTCATCGTATGTAATAATTTTGTGATTTTGTTCTAATTGTCGAGTTTTCCGTAGAAATGCTCCGCCAATTTCAAAAACATCACCAATTTTACAATAAAGACTTAACCCATCAAGACGGAATTTTGGCTTAAATTCAGTTAAAGAAGAACCTACCCCTAAATTATCGCAAGCTAAGGTAATACCCCCAAAAGATAAAGAGGCATTCACAAAAAACCATAATTCCGAGTTTTGGTATTGAACACCAATTTGTTGTAAATTTACAGGCCCTAAAGTTTTATTAATTTCTAACCAAAAAATTGATGCATCGGCAGCACTAGGCTTGGGAGATGTTTTAGTAGCCAGTGCCGATTGATTTCCTGAAGGTAAAGGTTGAGTATTTGAGGTAGTTTTTGGTGTTTCCGGTTGATTATTACCACCTATATTAATGATAAAAAGTTGAGGAGTATCTTTGCCCATTTTAAGTTGGGCACTGATAGTTAAACCCCCTGGTATAGATTGTTCATTTTTTCCGTCTAGCTTTGTTGCTTCGAGAATTTTTGTATTAAGATTTTTAGGATTAATTGTTTGGGATATATAAAGAATTTGAAAATTCTCTAAACTCAGAGAAACTTCGGGAGGAATTTTAGCACCAATTAAAGGTAAATCTGCTAGACTAATCTTAAAATCTAGCCCTGCACCTAGTAAAAGTGTTCCGGCTTTTTCTTGCTCTGATTCTATTTTATTAGTTTGGTAAGCAATACAAATTTGGTTTAGATCTAGATTAACTGATGGTAAAGAATCGGCAATAGAGGGAATTAATTCCCCAACCATTTTACCAAGATCTATTTCCCCGCCTTTTTCTTCTGTTTTTGCTTTTTGATAAGAAGCAATAAATCCGCTAATATTAGCATCATCAATATAACTAAATTTAAATAGGCGATTATTAATTACTAAATAAAGTTGTTTATCAGTAGTTACAATTAGTAGTAATATTGGCGCGTGTAAATCGCCAAGGGCTAATTCAGCTTGAACTCCAAGAATAACAGTAGGTGGTGACATAAATCTTTGAATTAATCTAATTAATCTAAATAGTTTGTAACCAATTTTATCGCTGAAATATTTACTTTAGGGGCAATTAATTACCCCTAATACACATTATGTAGATTTGCCATTTACTCCTATATACATAATGAAGTATAAACCAAAATATGGAGGTGTAATTTCAATTTGTTCCTGCTTGTCTTTAGGGGTATATTCAGCCTTAACTGTGTGTTTATGTTTGCCTAGTTTTATTTCTTGGTTTACTTGTGAGTAGTTCTTAGTAGGTTGCCAGTCCTGATTCTTAATACCCAAATAACTACCCCTCATTGTTTCTCCAACCTTATTTTTATCATATTTTTCACTGTCATAATATTCTAAAGAATGGGTATGATTACCATCGTCCTCAGTGGTACCTTTAACTGTATGCGGAGGAAGATGTTTCTCTTCTAGGAGAATATGTAACTTTCCTCCGCTTCTATGTTCTTTTGGTATGTTATTCCTAGCAGAATCCCATGCTAAAATAAAGCGATTTGTTAAATTAGGAGTTCCTGGTTGTCCATTACATAAAAGCCATCCAGGAGGAAGTTGATTTGCATCCCCATACCACATAATAATCATGCCTTTTACCGCAACACCCATACCATTAAAAGATGTAGCGGTTACTGTTCCCTTAACATCTAATGCTGTGTCTGGCTTTTTACCAATACCAATTTTTTTACCACGTTCAATTAAACAAGTTTTTTTCACTCCTAAAATAACTCTGTCAGATGTATATCCAGGTAAGTTTTGATACTCAATATAAATATCTCCATGACCTGCTCTTAGCGTTGTATGTATATTTGAAAGTACAATCAGTATGTCTTGACCGGGTTGTAAATTTGAATTGTTATCAATTTTAGGCGTTATCGTCCATACCGGATCTTCGACTTGTATGTTAGGCCCCGATACATTCCATTTGTTATCATTGATTTTAATTTGAATTTTTCCAACATCATCTTTCTTGGCTAAAGCCCAAGGTTCTCGTGATGGTGTCGTTGTCAGTGTTTGAGTATCTGGCTCTGTATTATCTGCATCTGCACCCGCATCCTTGGGTGGATTTGGATCTGCATCTATAGT